>CAXSIG010000034.1:0-16612 GCA_964237255.1 uncultured Bryobacteraceae bacterium | reverse complement strand
AGCCATGCCGTCAACCAAGCAAACCCCAGAACGCCAGTCAAGACGAACGTTCCCCGCCATCCGAGTTGTAACGCAGCATAAGCAGTGAGCGGCGGCGCAATTACAGCTCCTAAGGCGGAACCGCCGGTTGCGATGCCCATGGCCAGAGCGCGCCGGTCGGTGCTGAACCACTGCGCAGCACCTTTGATGGCTGCTGGGAAGCATCCGCCTTCACCGAAACCTAGAAAGAAACGTGCCGCCGTGAGACTCGCACTTCCCGAAGTTAGAGAGTGCGCAGCGCTCGCCAGAGACCAAACCGTCAGACATGCAGCCATTCCTAAACGCGTTCCTACTAAATCCACGAACCGGCCGCCTAGCGCGAACATGACGGTATAGCTCGCTTGAAACCCAAGCAGAACGCGAGAGTATGCTTCGTTGCTCATTCCGAATTCCGTCAGAATGCGGGGAGAAAGGATCGACAGGACTTGCCGGTCGAGGAAGCTGAGTGCGGTTGCGATAAACAGCATCCAGCACAGAATCCACTTGTGCCTCACTGCCGGTTTACCAGGCGATTACCAACTGGCCGGTGATATCTTTGATCACGAACCGAGTGCCGTCATCTTCGCGAGCATAGGGAAGAGAGTCCTGGATGAACGTACGCGTGTCGTTGGCAAGCATGGTGACGGGTCGATTGCCTTCGGGATAAAAATGGACCGTCGCGTTCTTCAGGCCCTTGAGAGAAAGCCGTCGAACGAAAAACGGGAACTCCGTGATGGCTTCCACACAGGAAAGCTCACTTGCCTCGGCTTGATCTACCAGGCATCGGATCTCTTTGTGACTCGCGCGAGGCAAGGTATACGATGTGTGGCCGTTTTCAATCCATGTCTCCGTTCCTACCAAGACCGGCGCGCCATGCGCAAAACGCATTCGGACCTCGCTGGTTGTTGAGGGCGAGTAACTCGAAATAAAGAAAGCGTTCTTATGACGCGCAGGTAAGAGCAAAGCACTGCGCGTCTCGGGCGCCGCCTTATGAAATTGCAGCGAGTATCCGAACCGGTAAAGCATAAGCCGCATAAACGATTCCTGCATCCAAACTTTCGGATCGTCCGGCACCGGTAAGCGGCCAGCACCGATCGATGAAGCGAAGGTGCCTCGTACCCAGACAACGGTTCCGCTTTGGGGTCCTAACGCAAGCTTCCTTGAAACAGCGTAGGCGCGTTCCGAACCCGCCTGAGAGACCGTACAATCCACTTGCACCACACCTTCCTTTGCGATTACAGTGTCCACGCCGCCAGCGCAGAGTTCCGGCCTGTGGTTCAGCCTGGAAGGTAGAGCGCCGGTTCGCACTGTGTCCGCGGGAATCGCAGACGTCACCTGGAGTTCACCAGAGATCGGGTCAGCCTTTTTCAGACCCAATAGATCAACAATAGCCGTCGATGCATCTCCCACCGGCCCGTATAGCATAACGTCTGTGCCTTGCTCCAACGCCTTGAGCAAAGTTCGTTCTACTTCAGCAGTGACGGTGGGCAAGTACGCCAGGAGAATGGTGCGCCGAAAGAACTTCGGATCAGCCTGAAACGCGGGAATGAATTGCTTGGTGGACACGACGGAGTTCAACGGAAATCCATTATTGACAGCTCCGCGCATATACCAATCCCCGAACGAAACCTCCGCCAGATGCGGTTTCGGTCCGAACGTCATGTCATGGTATTCATCAAACGGATAGATCCATGTCACCAAGCCCGGCGCGTCCGAGTAATCCTCCATAGCGGCAAGAATATGCGGAATCACCTCATTGGGAACTTTCTCCGGCATCTGTCCCCAGGAGTTGTCAATGGTGAGAAATTCCAGATAAGCGGGACGCGTGATGGTTGCGTTACCGCTGATGCGCGCGAGCGAAAGCGGCAGATAGATATCGTGCGGATCGCGGCCATAACGGTCTAACCATGGGCTGTTCAACCACCAGGGATCGTGCGTGTAGAAGCGGAATGGGAAGATATCGCCCGGTGGCAGTTCGGCAATGCGAGAAAGATAGCCGACCAACTCGAGCCCGAAGTCGCCGTCAAGCGCCGCCCAAGGAGAGTTGGGCGGCGCAACCATGTTGAACCCCTCGCGATAAATATCTCGGGTAGGCGACGCACCCCGCGCCAGATCAACTCCGACGATCAGGTTGCTGCCGCGCGTTTCGATCGGAAAGCCGTGGCACTCCGCGCGGAAAGTTCGCCAGAAAGAAAGAAGTTGTTCACGGAGCGCATTAGCGTTTGTCGCGTCAAAGACCTTGCCGTTGAACATTGGGCCTTTGGAATCCCAGGCGTTGAGAGCGAATCCAAGACCGTTTGAGAACCAGATGTAATCGAAGCCGAGATCAGTGAGAAAGTGTTGGCATTGGCGACCGAAAAAAGTTCCGAAGGGAGTGCCTAGCGGGATGCCTTTAGGGAACCCTGCGTACGCCCGCGAATCCGAATTCAGCGTTGCGGTGCAATCTACCCACGTGTTTGGCCCGCGGGCATCTAGGTGCGCGACTTCTAGATGGCGATGGAACTTAAAATCGGACACGGCAAACTCGCCGCCGGGGTCGAACGTGGCGCCGAGTTGCACCGGTTTGCCCGTCATCCGCTGTCCTGTCTCGCGAAGAATTTGGGCAATCCGTTTGAGCGTCCCGTAGTTCATTTGAGGAGGGTTCTCGCGGTAAAGCCAATGGCGGCCGTGCCAACCATTTCGGTCCGGATCATTGGCGGGCGGAGGCGTTGGGGGATTGGCGTCTCCCAGGTATCGTGCCCAATCAAAGGTATCGGTCATGTTGCCGCGATACTCCAGAATCTCGCTTCCGTCCGCTGCCCAAACCATCAATGCAGTGGCGTCACTGCGGCGTAGCAAAGGTGCCCAGGAGCGGAAGATGTCTTTGCTTGTCCTGCGAATGGCAGCGTCGCTGGTGTCGAAAAAGGGCTTGAGACTCACCTCGAGTGTGACCCGGCGAAACGCGGTGTCTGTTATTGACGGCGGGACAGACGGATGCGGACCCTGGTTCTGAGCTTGCAGATCTAGACCGGGAAGCAAAGCGGCTACTCCGCCGGCACGAAACAACTCCCGTCGAGACCACACCTTTCCGTCGATGCTCATCGCGCTACCTTATCGATCACAGCCGATTCCAGATTGAGCAGTTCCGCTATTTTTTGCAGCGATGCGCCGTGATGCCCGATTCCGAGCGCGAAATGATGAGTAGGTCCTTCCGCTACCCATCGTTTCAGAAACGTCTTCACATCAGGTTTGAAAAAGCCTCGCGTGTTGGTGTTCCCAGTGGGGGGGATTGGACCTCGAACGCTTTCTCCCTCGGCGATTACAAACTTGAATCGGTTCTGGCCGGTCTGTCCGATGCTCAGCATCGTGATAGGGCCTTCTTTGATGCGAAATTCCACGCTGGCTCCCGAACCGGGCTTCCCGTGGTACTTCGTTAAACTTCGCAATACCGGGCGACCGTCGGCGATATTGAGATGGTGCGGCCCATCGTGACCAACCAGCGCGAAGCCTTCTTTGAAGTCGATAGGATGAAACTCGGCGAAGCTGCCGCCGATATCGAGCCGATCCTGAATCAGCATCGCCACGCAAGTTTTCAGATCTGATTCACCACACATAGGAAATCCCGCGGCCGTCAGTAGCGAGTTACCCACGATTAGATTGCTGACCAACTGCCGCATCGGGCTGTCCGGCTCGCCTTCGTAGTAGTAGGCGAGGCCGTCCAGTTCGTACTCATCGACGAAGCGTTCGAGAGCTACTCCGACGCGCGCCGCGACTTCCAGATCTTCCGAAGTTAGCTTTCTAGTAATCGGGTCCGATTTTGGGTCAGGTGTATCGAAGATATCCAGGATGCGTTTTTTCATCCCTTCGCAATCCTGCGTAGTCACCTTCCTCCAATGCCGCATCAGATCATCCGGCTCCGTCTGCACAATGTGACAACCGAATGCGGCGGTGAGCGCGCTGTGATCGGTCTGCATGTCCAGCATGTTTTCCAGCACATGCCCGAAGTGCCCAATGCGGGCATTCTTCAAATCGTGCAGGACACACGCGATGCGGCACCATTGGGCGATCTCGGCATCCGCTTCGGGATCGTCTTCCAGAGTTCCCAAAATCATGTCGGGCGGACGCTTACCCATGCGGATTGCTACCCCCGTAAACTCCGGCACCGAACAGAAATCGTCGTTGCACAGTTGCATGAAAGTGGATCCGCGGGCATAGTCCATGGCCTTCAACGGTTGCAAGGCAACCAGCACGATAGGAACATTTACATCACGGATGATCGTTCCAAAAGTCGCGGACGTGGCGTAAGTCACCATGTCGCAGAAAATCAAGTCGAGCGAGGCGGCTTTTAGTTCATCGCGTACACGGTAAGCGGAGCGTGCGTTGTCCACCAGACCAAAGTCCTGGACCGCGACGCCATTCCGTTTTACTTTCTCTCCAAACACTGCTTGTTTGCGATGCATCTCTTCAAGCAAGCCTTCGAACTGGGGCCAGTACGTATGATGGCCGACGCCGAAGATTCCCACCTTTGCAGTAAGAGGTTTACGGCGGGCTATGGAGGGAGCGGACACGGTTGTCACGTCTTCTAACGTTGAATTCATCGGGTCCTTCAAAACAGGAATTTAAGAGCGAGTTGAATCTCGCGCCCATTAATACGTGTACTTCGGATGACACCGAACTGCGCCGTGCCTGAAGTGAGATTGGGGTCGCCAAATGATGCGTGGTTGAGGGAGTTGAAGAACTCCGCCCGAAATTGCAGCGTTCCTGGCTCTCTTGAAAAGATATGAAGCGCTGTGTTCTTCAAAGCTGCTAGATCCAGTGTGTTGACGCCCGGCCCGAGAATGACTCCGTTGCCTGAGTTCCCAAACGTTCCGAACAAATGATTGGGGAAGCAGGAGGTGTCGAACCACCTGTTAAGTGTGCGGGCATCGGAATCAAGGCTTCCATCGCAGACGCGGTTGGAGCGGTTTAAATCCTGCCTTCCGACATTGGACGAAACACTAGAAGACGGCGTTAACGGGAAGCCACTGTGGACAGTTAGGTTCCCTTGCAAAGACCAGCCATTGGTAAGTAACGAAATAGGACTAGGTAGATTGGCGCCATACGCTTTTCCTCTTCCGAACGGAAGTTCATAAACCCAGGCGAGCGTAACGCGGTGTTTCTGATTAAACTCAAGCGGACCATATTCCGCGGCTCTGTTCCGTTCGTCTTGTTGGCGTGATTGGTCACCGGAAAGAGCACCTCCGATTCCAAGAGCTTTCGAGTAGGTGTAAGCACCAATCACGGATAAGCCGGACGAAAATCGCTTGTTAACTTTTACTTCCAGAGCTTTGTAATTCGATTGATCGATGGCCTTAACAAAGCTGACATCGCCGATGTTTTGGTTCGGCCGGCGGGTATTCACAGCGGTCGGGCGCGAAGGATCGGCATCCGGTATTGCCTGGTTCACAAGATCGCGCCCCGTTAATCTGTGTGCGCTATTTCCGATGTATCCCACTTCCAGCAGTAAATTTCTTAGCAACTCGCGCTGGACGGTGAAGTTGTACTGATAGGTGTAGTTGGTAGGAAAATTTGGATCGAGCGCGAAGACATTAGTATTCGGGGAGAGCGCAATCTGGCCTGAAGGTGTTCTCACAGTTGGGACGGGGAAGGCCCGGCCAATCAGATCCGGAACCAGGGGGTTGGACGTGAGAGTCGTATCGATCACGAAGGGTGGCGAGAGTTGAAAGGAACCGAATTCGGAGCCGCGCGGGGAACCGAAAAACACTCCGAAACCGGTTCGGATTACTGTTTTTGGATTCAGCGTGTAGGCGATACCCAGCCGCGGAGCGAAGTTGTTCCGATCCGGATTATTTAGACTATTTACGCCCTGGCCTAGTTTGATGAATTTGGAATTGACAAAGTCGAATTGCGCTAAATCGTTGAAGCGTTCGTTGTAGGGCGTCTGGTACTCGTACCGCAGGCCGATATTCGCAACCATCTTCGGGTTCACTCGAATTTCGTCTTGTGCATAGAAGCCGTAGTAGTAATACTTCAGGCTCACTAAACCGTTACTTTCTCCGAATTGCGTGGCACGAATCGTGTAGGGATCGCCGAGCAGCAGATCCGCTACCGAGCTTCCGGTTCCTGCTACACCGGGCTGATTAGTGAATCGGTTCTCAAAGGTGAGTATTCCATTAGGCGTCTGCTGCACGCGGGAAGCCGGCCGGTAATAACGTCCGTCGAAACCAAACTTGAAACTGTGTTTACCGCGAATCCAATTGAAATCATCAGCAAGCGTGTATATGTTTTCGCGCTGCCCGCCTGGTTGGAATGCATTCGCTCCGATTGTGCTGAGCCCGGCAACTGCGATTTGAGGAACACCGTATGCGTTACTCGGCGGCTGCAAATTCAACAAGCCGAAATCTGTGGATGTTAGGTTTTGCGAAACAGTGGGGAAGACCGTCAGGTCGTCGAAAAATGTCCATGCCAACCGAAGCTGATTAATTTTAGCGGGTCCAAAGATGTGAGTTTCTTGAACGGTAACGCTGTGTGCAAGAGTGGTTTCCGTGGTCCCTGTAAACGGCAGGCCGCCTGGTGAAGCGGTTGTCCCCTTACTGAAGGAATAGCGACCGAACAAGGAATCGGAATCGCTAAACGTGTGATCGATTCGCGTGTGCGCTTGATCGCCATCGTTTACTGCGGACACGCCCGTAACATAGTTGTAGCTGGCGGACCCTGGTGCATTCGCGACGGGGAAATATTTCAAAGCGGACACGCCGATCAATCCAAATCGACTGGTGGGAATGATATTGCCGACGAACGGCTTTCGCGTGTTGGTTGCAGCGTCATAGGTCGCGGGATCGTAGATAGTAGGGCCACCGGAAAAGTTTCCGGCTCGCTGAGCGTCCGTTGGCACAGTGAGATAAAGCGTGCTTGCCCGGCGTGTTCGCAGGCCTTCGTAGTTCCCCATGAAGAACGTCTTATTCCGCCGGATTGGTCCATCAACCACTGCGCCGAACTGGTTTCTACGGAGGGGGTCCACTCTCGGAGAGAAGAAGCTGCGCGCATCCAACTGATTGTTACGGAGAAACTCGAAAAGGCTGCCGTGAAAGCCGTTCGTACCAGGGCGCAAGGAGAGATTGATGGCCGACGGGTTCCGCCCATACTCTGCGGCGAAGCTGTTTTCTTGAATCTTAAACTCCTGAATGGCTTCGATGGAGGGGGTAAACGCCGGCCGCCCGCTCGTCTCGGTTCTGGTATCGATACCGTCAAAGTAGAAGCTGATTTGATTAGCGCGCTGACCGTTGATGGACAACCCGTTGCTCTGTGAACTTCCACCCAACTCCGTAACGCCGGGCGCAAGCTTTGCAAGATCGAAATAATTCCTTCCATTTAAGGGAAGTTCGACAACCTCGCGAGAACCGATGACCTGGCCGATTTCGGAGCTACGCTGATCCAGAACTTCGGTCGTGGCAGTTACTTCAAGTTTTGTCGCAGTATCGCCAATTTCAAGCTTAAAATCCTGCTTCACCTGCTGGGCAACCTGAACCTCCAACGAGGAAACCTCGTAGGACCGGAAGCCTGGCACTTCAGCACGCATCTTATACAGGCCCGGAGCAACTAACGGAATGAGATAGTTGCCAATAGAATCCGACTGCGTTGAGCGTTCAACCGCAGTGCCTTGGTTGGTAAGCGTAATGCGCGCTCGCTGTACGGCGGCGCCTGTCACATCCGTCACCTGCCCGCCGATACTGCCGGTTGCCTGTGCATTGAGTTGTTGGACCACGGGAATCGAAAGCCCGCAGAAAATACCGAGCTGAATTAAACGCTTAACTTTACTATTCATTTCGCCCTCTGAACGCCTTGGTTTGGGCCACCGCGCAACAAAGTATCGGGACCGGGACGCTTGGTGACGACTCTATTTCAGGAAGTCCGTAGGAAAGCTAAGCATTCACGGCGATCAGCACTGTCTCACAATGCGAGACGCAATTTAGCTGCTCAATGAGCTGATTAGTGGCTCAGGCAGAAGTCCATCCAGCGGATACATACAATTCACACTTTCTCGGGTGACCAACTCATGTCGCGTGAAGACTGCGGGTGGGACCGACTGTCCTGAAAGAATCGAGATGGCGAGGCGAATTACTTCGTCACCATATCTTTCTGGAAAGTAGGCGACGGTTCCGATCAGCGGAGAGTTCCCTCTTCGCAGTTCTTCGCGTGCATCGAGGCTGGCATTTTGGCCTACCGTACAGCATTTCGCAGCCCGGCCGCACTCTTCAAAGGCACGAATTGCGCCGAGGGCCATTGGATCATTGCCGGCCAGCACGACGGTACGGCGTGGAGGAACACGACGTAGATGCTTCCGCACTTCTACCATCGTCCTTTCAAGAGAGCCCCATGCATCAATCTCCCGCGTAGGAACGGTCTCCAACCCGGTTAAAATCTCGCGTAACCCGGCCAGCATCCCGCTGCAGCGTAGTTTCACAAGCGGGCCAGCCAGATTTTCTTCCATCAGCAAAATGTCTTCCACCTTGCCGCCCCAATTGCGTTTGATCCAACGCCCGCCCGCACGACCGCCTATCAAGCCTGCTTGATAATTATTTGCGCCGAAAAATGTCGCGCCGGGGTGTGGGATTTCGAGCGCGATAACGGGGATCCCCGCCGACAGGAACCGCGAAGCGATGGCGTGCGCAACACGCTCGTGGCTCTGGAATTCAATGACCAGATCTACACGTTCGCGGATGAGCATTTCGGAATTTCGAACACTCGTCACAGCACTCCGGTGGTTGTTGATCGTCACTAGATCGACTCCTGCTTCCTCCGCGGCACGCTGGACACTGGTGTTCACTGTCCGGGAGAACGCAGTGTCTGTGCCGCGCGTTGCGAATCCGATTCTGTGCCGGCGTTTAGTAGGTACGCGCATCAGACTTCGAAACCGGTCGTCTCCCAGCCGCTCGACAAATCCTTCACTTTCCAACGTACGAATCAAACGTGATGCGGAAGCTTTGTGCAGGGAGGTCCGCTTGACGATATCGCGTAGCCGAAGGACTTCATTCGTATCCTGAAACGACTGAAGAATTTGGCAGGCGCGTTGAACAGATTGAACCAGATCTCGAGAGACAGCTTTTCCGGACTCTATTCCACTCTTCAAGTCTCATAATACGAGACAGCAGGCGGAAGCGTCGTGTAGAGAAGTTTGGTGGCGGCGATCAGGCGAACGTTTAGAAGGGTGTCAAAAGCCAACCTGCCGAAGCTGTGAGAGTTCACTCTTGACGAACCGATTCGGCCCAATTTGCAAGCGGTCATGACATGAAAACCATCGCAAAAGCTCCGGTTTGGGTGCCAAATGTAGAAGAATCTGTAAACCAGAATCGGCCGTAAAGGCAAGCGGTCCAGCTAAGCTTTCTCTAATCAACAAGATACAAAGCTGGAGAGCTTGTACCCCAAACCGCCCTGGCAGATCACAACAAGCGCACCATTTTCAAGTACTTGAATCCTCAATGGCCCATTGGGTTCATGTTGAGATCTGTAGATACTTCCTGTTTCTGAGAGCATCTTTCAACTACGATTCCATCTACAGGTACGACCGCTTGCTCTTAGGTCTACACCGCCTCAAACCGGTTTTTCATTAGCGTGCGAAGAAACCATTCGGCGGCCCTCGGGTCAACTACAATTCGATCTACAGACGAGACCGTTCATTCTTCTGGTAGAGACCTTTGTTCACTTTAAAAGCGTAGGTTACCAAGCATCGCCTACCAGTACCCAAGCCGCCCAGTTTAGCGGGTTAGTAAACCTGCCATACTTGTCGTTTGTCAGTTTCGATTGCGCCTTCTTCAGTGCCTGAGCCTTAGGCATTTTATTGATCCACAAATTGCGATAAAATTCGGTCATCAATTCGGATGTTGCTTCGTCAGGTACCTTCCAGAGCGACATCAGCATGCTGTGGGCTCCGGCAGCCATTACGGACGCGCGTAATCCGAGAACTCCTTGGCCAGTCACCTCGGTGCCGCGACCTGAGTCGCACGCTGAAACGACCAGTAAATCCGCCCCGCTCAGATTAACCCCGACGAGCTCTTCGGCAGTCAATAAACCGTTGTCGGCCAAATCATCTGCCATTCGAACATTTGCACCTGCCAATGCAATCCCAGATTCGACCAAGGGATTGCGTCCAGCGCTAGGGTTGCTTTCCACATAAACCGAACGTTGGGGCTCGGGAAGGAATCGCCGCTTTGACTCAACGTCTGAAAGAAAGAATCCGTGCGTTGCCAGGTGAATATACTTGTATGTAGGAAGAGCTTTGCGGACAGCAGCTTTCGTTGGCTGGTCGGACGTCAGCGCTGAAACGTCTATATGACTTGCTTTCGCAATCATTTCTATGGAATTTATTTCTGCGGCGGTGGCTTTCAGCGGCCCGAATCTTATGGGAAGATCGATAGTACCCCGCTTGCTTCCATAATTTATACCTCCAACTAGAAGAGCTCCTCTTGTCACTACTTCATCAGCGCGGTTCTTCCGAAGATTAGCAATTTCTCTGGCGGAATCGACCACCGAAACGACAACGCCATCGCTTGCCGGGAACACGTTCCATGGAATCCTCGACAGTTCGGCGTCCGGCGCAATCCAAATAGCAGACATCTTTTGGGGAATGATCTCAGCAATCCCGTCCCATAAGCTGCGGCGGAGTGATTCCCACTCGGCGATTGCCGGAGTGCCCCGAAAGACAGCGCTCCTCCAAGTCGACACTAGTTCGTCGATATCGGCAGCGGCTGCCAAATCTTTCATTATGGGCTGGTGCGCGCGGGTGACAACGACTGCGAGGAAACGAGGTACATCAGATTTTCCCTGTTCGTAGCGGTGATATTTATAGACGTCAACATATGCTTCGTTTTCCCTCAGCATTTGACGAAATCCCGATAGCCCAGATTCTAGGAGGGCATCTGAAGAATTTGCATTCGGTACGGCAGATTCCAAAGAGCGTTCAAGCTGTTCTTTTTCGCGGCTAAGAAATTCATTTTTCACTGCCCAGTCAGCATGTGGCATAGAATCGATCCGGTGGTACCACCCTGCTAATTCGGAACGCGTTTTCTTTAGCTTTTCTACTGTATCTTTATACTTCGGATCGTCGGCCAAAACAGACAACTGGCTGTTAAGACGAAGATTTTCAATTAAAATACCTTTCCACCGGAAAATACTGTTGTAAAACTCAGGTAACAGTGCCGGGTTGGTGGCTGAGTACGAGAACAACACTGAGGCTCTGGCCGGGAGTCTTTCCTCGACGAAAAGCCGTTGCTCTGCGAAAGATAGATTGGGTAAAGTAAGGCGAATCTCGTGATCTGTATTTTCAGCTGCATCTCGCAAGAGCAACGTCGTTGCCTTATAATCTCCGAGTCGCCAATCTAAAAGCGCCAGACTTAAGGATTCTTTCGTGAGTTGGGGATGATCGTGCCCGAAAACTTTTGCAAAGTTTTCGTAAGCTTCGGTATAAGCAATCCTGGCGGTCTCATACTTGCCGAGCCTCTCCATCAGCTGCCCTGATTCGTAAGTCGCGGTCCAAAAATGGGGGCTCTTTTTACCTACTGTATGAATCAAAATATCCAGTATTCGGCTTCGATAATCCTGGGCTTCTTTGAGATCTCCTTGCTCTTCGGCGATACGTGCCAAACCTGATAAACTCACTGCAACCATACGATGATTTCGACCCAACAAGCGTTCCCGGATGTTTAAGGACTCCTGGTAATACTTGCGGGATTCAGAGTAAGATCCCGCCATCGTCTCGAGTTGCCCTAACCCGTCGAGCGTAGAAGCTGCGTTCGCTTTCGTGCCATCTGGAAATGCTTTTAAAACCTTTAGAGCTATCATGAAGTATCTTCTTGCCGAGACCACATCGCCGAGATTGATTGATAGATAACCCAAGTTATTTGCAACCAAGAGAATATTGGGATGTTGGGCAGTGTAAAGACGCGTGTACATACCTAGCGCCTGTTCGTAATACGGTCTAGCCTCAGTCCACTTTCCTTCGTACTGGAATGCCGTGCCGACGTCATTAAGGCTTTCAGCAATCTCCCCGCTGTCGCCCTTAATCGCATCTTTGCGGATCTTCAAGACTCTTTCGAATGAAAGCCTGGAACTAGCGTAGTCGCCGTCGTCCCTCGCGATGCCCGCCAGAGTCACGATAGGGTCAATAGCATCGATCGAGTCTTCGCCGTTAGGAGACACAATTTGGAGAGCTCTCGTGGCGTCTGCCTTTGCTTCTGTCTTTTTACCAAGCCCGCTGAGGGCGTTTGCCAGCCAACTTAGACTTGGCTCAATACGGCGGTCGTTCTCGCCGTAAAGTTGCCGATCTATATCGAAGGCCCTCTGGTAATGTTCTCTGGCATGATCTAACTGGACTATTTGCATGTAGATGTGCCCAATAAAAAAGTGGATAGAAGAGACTTGGGCGCTAGATTCTCCGAATCTAGCCACATCAATTCGTAGAGCCTCATTCAATTTCTCGAGTGCCTCATTAGGATGTCCTCCAACAAAGAGTATGTTTGAAACCTGAATTAGGCTGTCCGCGATTGCGGGATCGTTCGCTTGGAGGAGCTTCCGTTGAATCTCCAAAGCGCGCTCAACAAGCTGGCCCGCGTCACCTAGTCGGCCCTGAGTTGTCCTCATCGTGGCTTGAAATCTGAGGACCTGTGCAACTTCTGAACTGACAGCGCCGTGCAATTTGGCCTTCATCGCCCTTGCTTGCTCGTAGTAAACATCAGCATCATCGAACTTATAAGTAGAGTGATAAAGGATGGCGATGTTTAGGATGGTGTCAGCGACGTCATCGTGGTCGCGTTTGTAGTACAGCTTAAACAAATTCAGAGCTTCTTGAGCTCGTGTTAGTGCCTCACGGTCCTTGCCTGCCGCGTGAAGCGTATCTCCTTGTTCGATTAGCTTCTTTGCTTCAGCTAACTGGGAAGTTGGTTCTAGCGTCGGAGATTCCTGCGCGGAACTCTCGCCGAGGAATATTCCTGAGAAAGCAATAAGTATTCCACTAAGAATACGTCGTCGCCGCAAAAACCGATCAGGCGAATACATGATTGACCTCGCTTCGCAGTTGCGAGCTCATATCATATACAATCTCGGTAGGCGTTTCCGAAAATGGACTCCAACACTTTTGTCGGTCCGCTCGCGAACCTGATAGTTCTGAAGGGTGTCTGGGTGCCGATGCGCGTCCACAAGTGGGGCAGCGGGCAGTGAGCGTGTACCTAGATTTTGCGCCATTTCCAAATCGCCGAGAGTGTATGGAAATCTTGTCGAGATTAGTCCTGACCTCGGCAGTATCGTTGGTTCCTTGCGACGGTGCCGCAGATACCATTGCCAAACGGTGGATGGACACATGGTTATCGCGGTCGGACCGGAGGATGGCTCGTGGCAAACGAGATCCTGGCGAACCGCTACAAATCTCTCGATTCAAGGACCCAATGTATTTCCTGTTGCGTTCCATCAAGTGGCGGCCTAATCCCGGCCAGGAAAAATATCAACCAGTTGAGGTTCCGACCGGCTTCGTTACCGATTTCGCTAGCATTCCTCGGGTGTTTTGGTCTTTGTTGCGCCCAGATGGCGATTACGCATATGCCGCCGTTATTCACGACCATCTGTATTGGACGCAGACTCGAACGCGCGAAGAATCGGACGAAATTTTTAAATTCGCGATGGAGGATTTTCGGGTACACTCCACTGCGATCAAAACGATTTATAGTACGGTTAGGCTCGCTGGCTGGGCTCCATGGAAGCAGAATTGGCAGTTGCGAGAAAAAGGTGAGAAACGTGTTCTGCGGAAATTTCCGGCAGATCCCCGAATAACGTGGGCGAATTGGAAACGCAGGGCAGACGTTTTTGAAGTATAAGCGTGCTGTTCCGCAAAATTCTGGTGCAACGTCTGAGTAGTTGCGAAGATTAACGATGGCGCGATCTGTACTGGCCTCATTCCTGTCGTTGACATGACACGAGAAGCTGTTATGGGGAAGCTGATGACGGCGTTGGCAAGTAGCCTACCGATCTGGGCGATCGCATGCAACGAGATCAGTGCAGGGAACTGAGCCAATTGTATCTAATTTCACCGGAATCCAGAGTGCCGAAGAATGCGTGAGGGTGCGAGGGGTTGTAACGGAAATCGTCGCCGGGCAGAGCTTTGGTAGCGGCCATCAGGCGAGTATATAAAGCATCTAAAAAGACGCAAGCCAATCTGCCGAAGTTTTAGGAGTTCACTCTTGACGCAGCCATTCGGTCCTACTTGCAAGCAGTCTCGGCGCGAAAGCGACCGTAAAATTGCCGGTTCTCGTGTCGAATGTAGAACAATCTGTAGTACAGAATCGGCCGTAAGGGCAAGCGGTCCAGCTAAGCTGCTTTTTATCAATCAGATACGAACCCGGAAAGCTTGTACCCCAAACCGCTCTGGCAGACGACGACAGGTGTTCTATTTTGAAATACGTGAATCTAAAGCGACCCTGTCGGGTTAATGTCGAGATTTGTAGATTACTTGTTGTTCCTAGAAGCGTTGTTCAACTACGATTCCATCTACAGGTACGACCGCTCGATCTTCCGTCTATGTACTGTACACCTGTAATTGCCTCGTTCTTAAATTCACGTCGGCTGAATGCTTACTGCTTACTCGCTTTCTTTACGATAGAACAGAAGTCCCGATTGTCAGTTAGCTCAAAACTAAGAATAGGCGCTAGCCACAATGCTTGATTGCGAGAACTACACTTTTTGAGAACGACTTTCAAACGTCTGTCGGATAGGGGGAAAACATAAGATCTCTTTGTGACAAAGAAAACCTAAAGCCAAACGTCGCCAGTCCGACCATGTTCATGCCTTCGTCATGGAGCGGAAAAGCAATGACCAAACGTTGTGGTCTGTCAAAAGGAGGGATGGAAGGCCAATGATCAATTCGCACATCTTGTCCTTTATAGTCCCAGAATGAACGTTTCTTTCGGTTCCCTGGATCTTCGCAATCAGCAGATACGCCTAAATTCACAAGAATATGCTCTAAAGTCTGACCGAGAACATCCTTCGGTGCCAACACCTGTTCCTTCTGGGAGATAACGGTACGAAAGACTTTGTTAGTGTACAAATACCGGTTATCGGAGTCATAAACGGCGACCGAGCAAGGCATCTCGTCAAAGAATCTTTCCAATTCGTCAACAGAAGGTGACTGGAGTTCGACTGCGGCGATTCTTGGTCGAGAGCCCTGCAGCATGTCAAACCCAATCGATGCACAACCGCAGGCGGGCGTTTCGGCGGTGCCGTCGCTGGCCATAGTAAAGGGAAATCGGAAAGTAAATCTATCCACAGTCTGATCACCGTTGCGAATCTTTTCACGCGTGATGTAAGCAGCCTTTTCTTCTCTCACCCGAGTGTCATATTCCTCCATCTTTCGCCCAAGGATTTCACCCCAATAATGACTAGGTAGATGGCCGATAATTTCCGCAGGTCGACTGCGATTTAATCGCCTAAACTCAGGGTTGTAAGCAAACGCGCAGCCCTTGGAATCTTTCAAAACAGCGTTACCGACAAGATTTTCCCACAATGCACTTCGGCAGGCTCGCTCCCCGATCAACGGCTTAATGGTACCTGCTTTGGTGTGCGTTACTCGACGCGACTCGGGACCCCAATAAGGTAACCAGTAGGGTAGTACATGCTGTCGTTCAGGTCCAGCCAGAGTTGGACCAGTTCTTACGACGACAGCGCGGCAATTAACGGTTCTATCTACCTCACCAGGAGTGGAGAACTCGATCTGATGCTCTCCTCTGTAATGATCGAGAGGATCAAGCGTGTGGTCGTGATCAGCCCCGCACGATATTCGGTGGGCTACATATGAAAAACGGAACGGCGATCCATGTGGTCCCGCTTCCAACAGATATTGCTCCAAAAGTAGAGCGAGAAAGCGATTTGCCGCATAGCATCTGCCAAGAAATGGAAATCTATGGAATACAAGAACGTCCCGAAATGAGACCAATTTGCTTAGAGTTTCGTCAATTCGGCTTTTTTGAACAATGTCACCATAGTAGAACTCTCTGACAGCCTCAACGCAAGTACGATTCCATTCAGCACGCATCGCATCCTCCCGATCCCAATATTTCTGGTGCCGAGAGAAGAAGTCCTCTTGATCAAAAACCTTGTACAGTGTTTCGAACGGACGAGACGTCGGCGAGGTCGCGTCAAAGACGGCCTTTAAGAGAGAACGTGTAGTTAAACCATTTGTAAGAAATCTAAATAACTCCTGCAGTCCTCCATCACCCGCCCCAATAATAGCGACTCTAGTAGACTCACCATGCGGGAGTCGCCTTGGTGGAACAATCCCCACCGAAGAACGATTTGCAACAGGGAACGGATCGTCGTCCCAAAAGCCAAAAAAGGGGAAAAGTTCGCCGTGATCTGTCCAATTCAAGCTCCGTTCAGAATTTGCCCCTACCCCAGTACAGAGAAGCACGACATCGAAAGAGTTTGCTAGAAGTTCTGCTGGGATTTCAGATGGGGGTACTGAAGTAGACTGAAATATCGCCCGTATAGGTGGCGTTTCATTGACAAATCTTTCCCACTTGACATTAGGGTACCAATGTAAGCGGGAGCCCCCACATATATCATCGAAGGTCTTAAG
>CAXSIG010000033.1:8555-17466 GCA_964237255.1 uncultured Bryobacteraceae bacterium | reverse complement strand
CGGTCACGCCATGGGATATGTCGCTCCTAAGCGCTATTGAAAAGGCGATCCGCAATTCCGACATCGGCCTGAACCCCGCGAACGACGGCAAACAAATCCGCCTCCCGATCCCGCCGCTCACACAAGAACGCCGCAAAGAATTAGTCAAACGCCTGAACACGTTGGCCGAGGATCACCGGGTTTCCATTCGCAACGTCCGCCGCGACGCTAACGAGCAAGTCAAGAAGCTGGCGAAGGACAAAACCATTGCCGAAGACGAAGAGCGCGCCTCCACCGCCGAGGTCCAAAAAATGACCGACGCCCACATTCAAAAGCTAGACGCCGCCGCCAAGTCAAAAGAAAAAGAGATTCTAGCCGTCTAGCCGTACACTAAAGAGAAATATGGCAACCGCAACGCACCTAGTCACCGTTGCTGAATTCATTAACCTTGCCGATCGCAACGGATTCAGACAGGAACTACGCGCTGGAGAAGTTTTAGAGGTGCCGCCACCGATCTTTGAGCATAGTGTCGTACAAGAGGCCATTTTGCTGCTCCTGTTGTCGGCAAAGCCCGCGGGTAGCTACGCAAACATGGAATTTGCATTTCGCCCGTTGCCCGAATATGAGGTATGGTCTGCCGACGTTGCCTGGATTTCAGAATCGCGACGAAAGCAGGTAAATCAAAAAGGCTATGTTTTTGGCGCACCCGACCTAGTTGTCGAAGTTCTATCGCCGTCTAACAACCGTTCCGAGATGCGAGAACGGCAATCGTTATGTCTTGCAAATGGGACCGTCGAATTTTGGGTGATCAACATCGATCAGCGGCAAGTTGCAGTCATGCATATCGATGGATCGGTCAAATATTACGATTCAGGCGACCACATCCCCCTAACGATCCTAAACGCCGCTCCAATCCCCGTTGACGCTATCTTCGCCGACCTATCCTAATTTGTAAGGCGCTCGGTACGCATAATCCAACATCGCGTTCGCCTTCTCATTATTCGTAAACCGCTCAGCCTTCGCGTCCCACTCCAGCAAACTTCGAGTCTGATGCGCGATATTCCCGATCAACGTCGAAGAAGTAGACGTATACCCAATCAAAATATCCGCATTGCACTTTTTCCGCGACTTCACACAATCCAGAAAATTCCGCGTATGCGCCTCGGTGTTATAAGCGTTGGTGCCCTTATTCGCGACCGGCTGGATCAGCTTTTCCTTCTTATCCCGCTTAGCCGCTGAATCTCGATTCAAAGGATTTCCGTACCCATCGCCCCCAGCGTACCCATTCGGAAAAGAGCTAATCGTCTCCGGCACGACCTCCCACGACGCATTCTTGATGTACATCGTGCCCTTGGTCCCCCGCAGCTCGATCTCGCAATCCTTCGCCGCCCCGAACGATCCATTCCCATTCGACAACGTAAAGCTCACCATGGTCTTCGGCTCGAACGTCCACACCACCTCCATGGTGTCCGGAATCTCGCGATCGTCCTGCAGGTCGGCGTACTTCCCGCCCATCGCCATCACGGAAGTGGGCCAACCCAACCCCAGCATCCATCGAATCACATCGACGAAGTGAACCCCGAAGTTCGTCAACTGCCCGCCCGAGTAGTTGTAAAACCACCGAAAATTGTAGAACCCGCGATTCGGATCGAACGGAACTTTCGGAGCCGGCCCCAGCCACTTGTCCCACTGTTCCGCCGTTGGAGCGGTCGGATACTGCACCGACCCCAACCCCAGCGGCCATTCATTGCGAATCGAGAACGCCCGCGCCATGGTCACATGCCCCAAATTCCCTGCGCGAATGTAATCCGCCGCCTCGAAGTAGCTCTTCCAAGACCGTCGGTTCGTCCCCACTTGCGTGACGCGCTTCGTCTCTCCCGCGACGTCCACCATGCGCCGCCCTTCCTTCACCGTGAGGCTGAGAGGCTTCTCAACATACACGTCCTTCCCCGCATGGCACGCATCGACGAACATCAGCGCATGCCAATGATCGGGGGTGGCGATTACCACAGCATCCACGCTTTTGTCATCCAGCAGCTTCTTATAATCGGTGTACTTCACCGGAGTCGCGCGGCTTTTCTTAATTGCGAAGTCCATGTAGTCATCCCGCAAATCGCACACCGCGGTCGTACGCTGGTCTCCGTGCTCCAGGAAAGCATCGTGCACCTGATCGCCCCGATTTCCCAGCCCGATGTACCCCATCCCGACCCGCTCATTCGCCCCCAGAATACGCGAATAACTAGCCGCCGTCATGCCCGTAGCCACTGCGGCGAAAGACCGTCTGGTAAGACTCATTGATCGAACTATATCAGTTGATGCACTCGCGACAAACGCTCAAACTCGCGCAAGCCTTTCAGAGCTTCCGGACCAAGTTCATAACGAATATGCTCTGTAAGGTATCGATACGCCAGATCGTCTCCGATTCCCCTCCCCACTGCCTCTTCCCGCACGATTTCCGAAATTCGTTCAGCGCCATATCGATAGGAGGCATTCAGCGTCTGCCGCATTCCCGTAAACTTCCGCCCATCCCGCGCGCCCCATGCGGCATAAACCATCGGCAGTCCAGTCATGTGAGTCCATTCCGCGCCCAAATCCAAAACTCGAAACATACTGGTATCGGGCTCGATCCGTAGCGCCGGATCGCCGATCACCAAAGCCGCATCAAAATTTTCCATCATGTTTTGCAGCTCGGGCAGAGCCTCCACCACCTCTGGCCGAACGCCAAATCGCTCACGCAGAAGAACTTGTGCCAGGACAACGGATGTGCGGGAACTCGAATCCGCCGCCAGAACGCGAATATCCCGAACCGGTTCGCGATGAACAAGGAATATACTCCGAACGGGGCCGCAGGAGGCAATACCTACGTCAGCCACTATTTCCAACGATTGGCGAAACAACTCAGCTACCGGTACCAAACCAATATCCGCTTTGCCCGAAGCCAACGAACGCGCACATTCGGAAGGAAGTTCGGAACTGAGATTACACTGGTCCCGCTGAGGGCCATGCAACAGTCCCCAAATTAAGGGACAAGTATTCAGATAACTGACGGCGCTAACGCGAGGACGCGGACTCAAGCTTTAATGTCGCCGCGAGTACGCGCTATCGGGGTGTCACTTGCCCCATAATCGGCACTTGCTTCACTCGCGCTTGCAACATCTTCCGCACCTGTCTTGGTCAGAATGCGTTTTGCCCTGTCCCTCCACTCCTCGCTGTCGCAGTGAACGGATAGCAAGATCCCGCCATGCTTGATCTGTCCCTCATAACGCTTAGCCTCGTACTCCGGCATGCCCGCGCCCACAAGCGCCCCAGTCATTCCTCCCAGTGCGCCAACCGCCCCAACTCCAGCCAGAGCTGCCACAATTGGACCAGCCGCAAGGAAAGGACCGACGCCCGGAATAGCTAAAGCGCCAATACCGGCCAGCCACCCTAACGCGCCGCCTAAGATTGCGCCCGATGCCGCGCCAGTTGTAGCGCCTTCCGGGGCTTTTGTGTGTTTCTCATGCCCAATATCTTTCGTGCCGACGTTTTCTGGAAGCAACACCGAAACGTCTTCGTTGCGAAACCCTCCGGTGCGTAACGCGTTCACTGCGTCTTCTACCTGCACCTTGTCGCGGTAAATCCCGAACGCGGCGATATTCTTCATTCCAGTTACCTCAATAAACTAGAGTGCAACGCTTATGCCAATTCCTAGTCTGGGCTACTCCGTCGCTCTATCCGGGGTATGGGCTACAGACAGGTCGCGTGCTATTTTTGGAATGCGGAGAGTGGATCTTCGCACGACTTTCATGAAGATTTCTCTCCGCTTTCTCCCGATACTTGCATGTGTATCGGTCTCGTCGCTGTTCTCGCAAGTTGTGTTGAATCCCTCTCCGTCACGCGTGGTCGGACAAGTGGGTTTCACTCAGACCAGCGCGAATTTGATTGAAGGGCGGGAGTTAAACGGTCCGCAAGGAATCGCTTTAGATCAGACGGTCACGCCACCCATCCTATACATTGCCGACACCGGTAACAACCGGGTACTTGGCTTTCGTGATGCCAGTTCTTTCACAACGGGCCAGAGAGCGGATATTGTAATTGGGCAAATCGACTTTCAAAGTGCGTTCGCGCAGGGACCGAACCGCAACGGAGCTAGGACGACTGGTGTTGCGGCGCCCGTCGGCCTTGCTGTCGACGCATCCGGAAACTTGTACGTCGTGGACGCCGGAAACTCCTCACGATAATGATCGTGGTGAGGTTCCGCGTGATGCGAATCTTGGTGGACTCTCCGCCTCCACGTTATCCTTTTCGAACAGCAGTGGGACGATTCAGGCATATCTCGCTTTCGATTCCTCCCAGAACCTTTGGGTAGCGGACGCTGGGAACAACCGTGTTCTCCGTTTTCCGGTCTCTGCATTTGGGTCGGCTGCGAAAAACGGGCCCGCCGCCGACTTGGTGCTTGGTCAACTCGACTTCAACACCACGAGTGGGACTACAGACGCTACCAATCTCCTTTTTCTTAATGCTCCCACCGGAATCGTTTTCGATCAGCAGGGCAGGCTGTTCGTTTCCGAATCTCCCGGTGGTTCGGTTCGATCGCGAATTCTGATTTACACTCCTCCGTTTTTGCGTAGTGGGCAGCCGGCCACGCGCATCATTGGGGTTGTTCCATCGACGGTTACACCACAACCCCCCCAGGTAAGCGAACAACAATTTTCCTCATCAACGGGCGATCTGTTCCTTATCAATAACGGAGTAGGAATCGCCGATGCCGGAAACAACCGCCTCTTGGGTTTCCGTCCGGTAGAACAGTTTACGTCGAACGTTTTAACCCAACAAGCTCAATTTCAATACTTGTTCGGTCAGCCGGACTTCTCCAGCAGATTACCGAATCAAGGTATGCCCGAGACAGGTCCGGATCGCTTGGCTAATCCGACGGCGGTCGCCGCTTCCGGGACGGAGCTTTTCATTGCGGATACAAGTAACAATCGGGTAATCTCCGTTCCGTACTCGTCCGTATTCGTCGGACAGGCAACCCGTGTTATCGGCCAGGATTCCCTTAGCCTAAATGCCCCGAATTTGGTCGAAGGAAGAGAGTTTCGGTTCCTGAGCGGAAGCGGAGCTTTTGAAGCGGGAATCGTGGCGGACCAGAATTCCAATCCCCCTCATCTTTATGTAGCGGATACCTACAACAATCGGATACTTGGATTTCGCGACCTCCGGACCATCAAACCGGGGGATCGTGCCGACGTCGTAATCGGCCAACCGGATTTCTTTCACACCGCGGTCAACTATCCATCGAACAACCCGGATCTGCCAAACGCTAGCGGACTGTTCGCACCCACTGGACTTGCAGTCGACTCCTCGGGAAATCTTTTCGTCGCCGACACGCTGAACGGTCGCGTTCTTCGCTTTGCGAATCCGTTTGCCAACCCAGGCTTCTTGCCCAACGCAAACCTCGTTTTAGGGCAACGAAATTTCACGTCGAAAATCTTGGACGCTTCTCAAAACACCATGGCCGCTCCCTATGGCCTTGCGTTCGCCACCGCAAACGGTCTCCTGGTTTCCGATACAAATTTGAATCGTGTGCTGTTTTTCAACGGATCGCCCGACAGTCTGACGAACGGGCAAGCGGCTCAGACTGTGTTCGGCCAGCCGGATTTTACCTCTTCGGCCGCAACCGGGAATTCGGCGGCGGATAATCGGTTCAGTGGACCGCGAGGCATAGCCACGGATGTAGACGATAGGTTATACGTCTCCGATTTTGGAAACGGGCGTGTAGTAATTTTCGAGCGAGCTCCGTCCCAGCAAAACGATCCGAGATCTTCGCGGACTCTCACCGGGCTTTCTGGAGTGCGCGGAGTGGCCGTGAATCGGTCGAACGGTGAAGTCTGGGTAGCCGCTGGCAGTGCCGATTTCCGATTTCCGACCTATGTCGCTCAGCCCCTGACAGGATTTCAGCCAAATGCGACGATTCCGGATGGCGGGGTTTTGGCAATCACGTTGGATGCATACGGCAATCTGTATACTGCCGATGCCAGCAATCGCGTTCAGATTAACTATCCCGCATTGGCGGCTTTCAATGCAGCAAGTCTGCAAAGTTTCGCCGGCTTTGCGCCGGGCAGTATTGCGTCGATCTTCTCACTGTTCGATAAGCAGTTCGGAACCGCCACCGCTCAGGCGAGCGGATCGCCTCTGCCGAAACAGTTAGCAAACGTTCAAGTGTTATTTAATAACGCACCCGTCCCCTTGTACTACGTGGGACCGAATCAAATTAATTTCGTTCTTCCAAACAGCGCGCCAACCAGTGGAACCGCCGATCTGCTTGTGAGCAGGAGCGACACGGGTCAGATTCTCGGCAATTTTCCAATCCCGCTGAATGTCGCTTCGCCAGCCCTTTTCGTGATCAACTCAACCACGCCCGGCGCGGGTCAAGTAGCTGCCGTAAATCAGGATGGAACCATCAACGGGAAAGATCACCCCGCCTTGAATGGCTCGACGGTGTCGTTTTTCGGTACGGGTGAGGGCTTCGTACCGGGTGCGCCGCCAGATGGTGTAGGCGCCACCGGTCCTGTTCCGACTGCGTCCAAGCCGATGGTTATTATCGGAACAACCCTTCCAGGCTTTGTACCCGACGAAAACATTACCTACTCAGGCCTGGCGCCAGGCTTTCCCGGTCTATGGCAGGTTAACGTCAAGATACCTGACATTATTGCGGCGACTTCCGTCACCGGTAACATCACACCGGTCGTGTTTGTCGTAAACGGAATCGCCAGTAATGGCCCCACACGCCTACAGACCACCATGTGGGTCACAGGAAAGAGTAATTAATCTGCACGCACGGAATGTCGCCGTATACCCCGCGCCATTCCGGTGTTTTCATCAATATCGATAATCACGGAATGGAGTTCCACCATTCCTTTCGCGGCTTCCATCTTCACCGGCATGCTATTCATAAATCGCCGGATGATCGGCTCTTTTTGAACGCCGATAATAGAATCGTACGGGCCGGTCATCCCGGCGTCGGTCTGATAGGCGGTTCCGCCCGGTAGAACGCGGGAGTCCGCAGTGGGAATGTGGGTGTGGGTTCCAATAACAGCGGATACCCGTCCATCCAGGTGCCATCCCATTGCCATTTTTTCGCTGGTCACTTCAGCGTGAAAATCGACGAAGCGGACACGAACGGCCGAGCCCAGTCCTGCTAATAAATCGTCGGCCTTGCGAAACGGACAATCGGTGTTCGGCATGTAGGTGCGGCCCTGGAGATTTAATACCGCACAGGGTATGCCGCTTCGCGAAGGCGCTGTCACAATGCCAAAACCGGGAACTCCCGAAGGATAATTTGCGGGCCGGAGCAAACGCGGATGCAGCGGCATGTAATCGTATATCTCGCGTTTGTCGAAGCTATGGTTCCCGCCAGTTAGCACGTCGACACCCAGCGAAAACAACTCCTCGGCAATACTGGGGGTAATTCCGAATCCGCCGGCCGAGTTCTCGCCGTTAGCTACGACGAGATCGATTTGCTGCGCTTCACGAATGTCGGCCAGATGGTCTGCCACAATCCGCCGGCCGACGGAGGCGAAAATGTCGCCGATAAATAGTAAGTTCACCTACTAAAAACGCGACGTGACCGCGCCTTCCGAAGCGGACCCGACCAAAGCCGTGTACTTGGCGAACACGCCGGATTTATAGCGCGGCGCAGGAGCGTCCCAGGCGGCGAGCCTGCGGTGAATCTCTTCGGGCTTGACCTCCAGGTTGAGTTCCCCGGCATCGACATCCACCAGGATCATGTCGCCCTCATGAACCGCGGCGATCGGTCCGCCATTGGCGGCTTCGGGCGAAATGTGCGCGATCATGAAACCGCGGGTTGCTCCGCTGAACCGTCCATCGGTGATCAACGCTACGTCTTCGAGTAATCCCGCACCGGCAATCGCGCCGGTAACGCCCAGCATCTCGCGCATACCGGGACCGCCCCGTGGTCCTTCGTAGCGGATCACCACTACGTCCCCAGCCGCGATTTTGCCGCCCTGCACCGCGGCCATGGCATCTTCCTCGCGGTTGAAGACGCGAGCGGGTCCGTGATGCTTCTTCTTGGCATGACCGGCCAGTTTGATCACGCACCCTTCGGGAGCAAGCGAGCCGCGAAGAATCGCGAGACCGCCGGTCGGTTTCAGCGGATCGCTTAACGGCCGGATCACTTGCTGCCCGGTGGTTTCGATTGCCTCGGCCGCTTCTTCACCGAACGTACGACCGGTGCAAGTGATGACGTCGGAATGGACGTAATTCCCTTCAACCATACGCTTGGCGATGACCGGGATGCCGCCGGCTTTGTCGACATCGACAGCGACGTACTTGCCGCCCGGCTTCAGATCCACGAACAGCGGCGTGCGATTGCTGATGTGCTGGAAATCGTCCATCTTCAGTTCCACGCCGCACTCGCTGGCCATCGCGAGCAGATGGAGAACTGCGTTTGTCGAACCGCCGGTCGCGGCTACACCGGCGATGGCATTTTCGAAAGCTTTCCGTGTCGCGATGTCGCGTGGCTTTAGTTCCTTCTGGACGCAGCGCATGATCAACTCGCCGCAACGTCGTGCGACGTCTTCCTTGCGGATGTCGACCTGCGGTACGGAAGCCGTTCCCATGGGCGACAGTCCGATCAGTTCCATAACAGTCGCCATGGTGTTGGCGGTAAACTGACCGCCGCAAGCACCAGCGCCCGGGCAAGCGTGGTTTTCGATTTCCAGCAGTTCGAAGTCGCTGATCTTTCCGGCGGCGTTTGCGCCCACCGCTTCGAAAACGTCTTGTATCGTAATGTCGTGGCCTTTGTGGCGCCCAGGCAAAATCGAACCGCCATAAAGCACGATGCCTGGGATGTTCAGTCGGAGCAGCGCCATCGCCGCGCCGGGAATCGTCTTATCGCAGGCGACCAAAGCGACTAGCCCATCAAACATGTGAC
>CAXSIG010000033.1:4313-8477 GCA_964237255.1 uncultured Bryobacteraceae bacterium | reverse complement strand
TTTGTAGTTGCAATTCATGGTTTCCGTCCACGTATTCGCAACGCCGATAATTGGCTTCTTCAGGTCTTCGTCGGTGAAGCCGATGGCTTTTAAGTAGCTGCGGGCAGGCGCGCGGTCGCGACCCTGCGTAATGGTGTAGCTATTCAATTTCATGCGGAACCCTTAGTTTACTTCTCGGGCGGAGGAGGTGGGTAGCTGTTAGGAATTTTGCCCAGGCTGATGTATTCCTGCTGCAACTCAGTGCCATGGACGCTCACGATGCGAAAGCCGGACGGATCGGGGCCGATCGGCATTCCAACCGGTCCCGTGGTCACCATCATCAGACTGCCCGCTGAGCCTAGGGCATTGCGATGGTAGTGTCCAGCAAAAGCATAATGTACGTCGGCGTCGGCGAACATCTTCAGGTACGTAGCGCGGGTAGCGAGCGGAATGTTGAAGTAGTTTTCGTCTTCATCCGCCGTTAGTAGAAACCACGGAATATGCTGAAAAACGACAACGATCAAGCCGCTGCTTTTGGCCTTCACCAATTCTTGTTTGAGCCATGCTTCTTGTTTCGCGACATCACTTTGAACCTTTGCAGGCGCCTTCAAAATGTTCGTGTCAAGAACGATCCCGTAGATGCCGGGCGCGCGAAAGCTGTACCAATCCGGGCCGAAATTCTTCCGGTACAGAGCGAGGCTTTCCGGGGTCGGTTCATTACCGACATCGTGATTCCCGGCTACGCTGTAGAGCTTGATCGACGGATCAACTTTGCCCGCGATCCGCCTGTACTCAGCAATCTGGGTAGGTGAATTGGCATTCGTTAAATCGCCGCAAACAACAGCGAAGAGTGGCTTCAGCCGGTTTACGTTGGAGACAAAGAATTCGAAATTTGCCGTTTCCTGCTTGAAATCCTTGTCCTTGGTGAACATGCCGAATTGCGGGTCGGAACCCTGGATGAAGAACGGGACCGATTGCCCCAGAGCCGTCGAAGCCAGGAATAGAAACGCGACTAACCTAGTGAGCACGGGACAATCCTAACGCACGGATGCGTTTGTGCAGATTGGTGCGCTCGATGCCTAAAACGCGAGCCGCCGCTGAGACGTTCCAGGCCGACGAATCGAGCGCGCGGAGCAAGTGTTCCCGTTCGGCGGATTCGCGCGCTTCCTGGACCGTGGATCGGGGTCCGGCTTCGCGCTGGACTCGAATCTCAACCGGGATCGATGCAGTCCCGATGGTCTCCTCCGGAGTCAAGATGGCCATGCGTTCGATCACATTGCGAAGCTCGCGCGCGTTGCCTGGCCATGTGTAGCCTTCCAGCAGTTCGAAGACGTCTTCATCCATGGTCTTGGCACGGAAGTTATTGCGGGAGCAAAAGTCTTCTAGAAAATAAAGCGCGAGCGCCCGGATATCTTGGGGACGTTCCCGAAGGGGCGGTACCTGGATCGGCACGACACTAACGCGATAGTACAGGTCTTCGCGGAACTTGCCCTGAGCGACCATCGCCTGCAAATCCCGATTCGTCGCCGAGATGACGCGAACTGAGACGCGGATATTCTGCTCGCCGCCCACGCGATGAAACTCGCCCTCTTGCAACACGCGCAGCAGCTTGGCTTGCGACCCGGCGTGCAGGTCACCGACTTCATCGAGGAACAACGTCCCGTTATCCGCGAGTTCGAATTTGCCGCGCCGCATGGCGGTAGCGCCCGTGAATGCGCCTTTTTCGTGGCCGAAGAGTTCGCTTTCCATCAGCTCAATTGGAATGGCCGCGCAGTTCACCTTGACGAACGGACCCGCGGAGAACGGGCTGGCCTGATGGAGGTGAGCGGCCAGCAACTCTTTGCCTGTACCCGATTCCCCGATGAGCAGCACGCGCGCATCCGACTTCGCCGCCATGGATGCCTGCGAGACAGCGCGTTCAAACGCGGGGCTCGACCCGATCATCTTCGGCCCTGGCCCGACAATCTCGCGAAGCTTCGCGTTCTCCTTCACCAGGACGGCTTGCGATAGAGCGTTCTTAATCGCCACAAGGACTCGCTCGCGGCTGAGCGGCTTTTCGAGAAAGTCGAATGCTCCCGCACGCGTCGCTTCAACGGCGTCGGCGATGGTCGCGTGGCCGGAGATCATGATGATTGGCGACTTCACATCTTGCTGTTGCAGGCTGCGCAGCAGGTCGATTCCGGAGCCATCCGGAAGGCGTACATCAAAAAGAAAAACATCGATGCGCTGGGGATCGGGGAACTTGCGAAAGTCGGCAATCGAACGGAAGTAATTTACGGCGTAGCCTTCGCGCTCAAGAATCAGGCGAAGCGAGCGGCCAATATTCTCTTCGTCGTCAACAACCAGAACGCGTCTAGTGAGCATTCGCTACCGGAAGTACGACACGAAAACCGGCTCCCCCGAGTTCGCCGGATACCAGAACAATATCTCCGCCGAGCATTAGGGCGCTCTTCCGCGCGATAGAAAGCCCCAAACCCATGCCCCGCTTCTTGAAGGAAATGGTGGGCTGGAATAACGATTTGCGGGCCTGCTCTGTAAGCCCGGGGCCGGAATCGTGAACTTCGATAAGAACGCGCTCAGGAGAAGCGGAGGTCGACGCCAAAATTTGTCCGCCCGACCCCGCGGCTTCCGCTGCATTTTCCAGCAGGTTCACCAGGATGCCTTTCACCAGGTCCTGATCGGCAAGCGCGCTCGGCACTTCATCGGAAAGGCGCACCGCATAGCTTACCTCCGGATGCGCCGTCTTGAGGAACGCAATTCGCTCTTCCACCACTTGATTGATGTCCAGTGGTTCCGCGAACACCTCCGGCTCGGAGGAAAACTCGGAGAACGCTCGTACGCGACGCTCCAGCGATTCCACCTCGTCAACCACGATGGCCGCTGCCTGTTCCAGGAAACCGCGATCGCTTTCCTGGTGGCGAGCGACCATCTCCTCCACGGTCAGGCGGATTGGCGTGAGAGAATTTTTCACCTCGTGCGCCATCTTGCGCGCCAGCACCTGCCAACTCGCAAGCTGCGTTAAATAGATGAGCCGGTCGCGACTGAACTGGAGCTGTGTAGCGGTATCGTTGAAGGCGCGGGTCGCGCGTCCCACTTCGTCGCGGTCTCCCGATGCTATCCGGGCGGAGAAGTTACCTTTGGCCAATTCGGAGAGGCCGCCGGTCAACTGCTGGATGGGTCGGCTAATCCGGTTGGCAAGAAGAATCAAGACCGTCAATGACGCAAGCCAAATCGCGAGCGTCAGGAAAAGGTAGGTGTAGTTGAAGCCTCGCCTTAGATCGAGGGTTCGATTTGCCGCTACGGTATGACGAGCGTGGCGGTATTGGTCCGTCAAAGCGCGCATTTCTAGACCGAGCGGTTTTGAGAACACCGCAACGCCGGTTGCGCCTCGAACAAGGTACTCCAGACGGTCTTCGTTCTTACCGGCCAAGCGGAAGCGCTCCGGTTCACCGGAGTTCCAAAACTCCTTGGCGGACTCGTCGCTCGACAAGGCGATAGCCGGAGCAATATGACCACTATCCGCATCTGCTTTCAGGTCCTTTCGAGCGGACAGATAATACTCTCGACCGGTATTCTCCAAAGACCTTGAGATCTCGTCGAGCTCATTGGTCGAAGCAAGTCCCAAACCCACGGTGAAGAGCGACGTGGTCAGCCAAAACGTCACCAGCAATGGCGCCAGCGTCGCGGCCAGGAAGACAACTACCAGCTTATTGCGCAGGGTCGCCATTTAGGTTCTCCCCCGAAGGTCAGTCAAGCGCATCGGTCCGGCATCCAATTGCCATCGTTGTTGCTGAGCGCGAGTCGGACGGCTAAACAGTTCAATCAAGCGCGTAATGTTGATGCCTGGTTCGCCGATGACTTGGGCGCCCTCGCGTTCGGAATCGGCGCGGAGTTCCAGGCGGACCCAGACCGGGCGATCGGCTCCGACCAGAGATGGATCGACCGTCAATTGATCCAGGCACCACGATTCGGCGGCCTGCGGAGAAAGATGCGAGGCACTGCGTGTGACCACCTCATTGCGCGTGATCGCGAAGCGCGTTACGGAAAGCTTCTCTTCCCAGATGTCATAGCTGAGCGCAAAGCGTGCGGCGGCGCGCGCTGCCACTGTGGCGTTCGCGTCGGTCGAAAGAGTGACTTGGCCCAGAAAGGCGACCGTGGCGCCGTCTTTGAGCCGATCCATCAACT
>CAXSIG010000033.1:964-4234 GCA_964237255.1 uncultured Bryobacteraceae bacterium | reverse complement strand
GCGTCATCAATAATTCATTCCCACCATGAGGATCGGTTCAACGCGTCCTTCCCGGAGAGGGAAGGCAAGAGCGAGGGAGAAAATACTTTGGCGGAATCCGAAGCCGACGGAGTGCTTCAAGCTTGGAACCTTGCCGCTGCTCCAAAGCGAACCGGTGTCATAGAAAAGGTTCGCGAATCGGTACCGGTACTCGACCGAGTTGTGAAGCAAACGATTGCCGCCGAGCGGATCGATATCGTAACGGTTCCACCCGCGCAGCAGCGAACTGGTGCCCACTACGAAGCGTTCGAAGAGCGGCGCGCGGCCAGCAATGTAACCTGCGGTCACCTGATCGGAAATCGATTGCCTGCCATGGATGAAGTTGTAGCCTCCGGTCCAGTAGTGGCGGGTATAAAGATAGTCGCTTCCCAGCGCGCGGTTCGCATATCGCAGGTTGTAGCTGGTCTCGAACGTTCGGCTGCCATCCTCATCCCGTGTTCTGTGCCGGTACGCAACCGCGGCTACCAGTGCGTTCGCGCCTTCCACACGCTCCAGCGGCAGTGTTTCATGTAGCCGCTCCATGCTGACACCGCCGGTCACGATAAGGTTCGGCGTGATAGCGAATGATAGAGTCGGTTGAAAGTTCTGCCGAGCCCTGTAGGTCTCAGGCGATACCGTGCGCAGGGCGGGAGAAAGCAGAGATGGATCGCTCAGCGCCGCGTTGGTGGTCCGGTTCCACTGCTCGTGGTAATCCTCGTATGCGAAACGGAAACGGACACGGTCGGAGCCGACATGGGTGTTTTCGTAAGCAGCTTGGATCCCGGAATACCGTTCCGTCAGTTCGTCACCATCGCTCACCAGGCCAAAAACGATGTTGTGGTTGCGGGCAACCGTAGTCGACGCAAGCATCTGCGCGCTCCAGCCTTGTTTCGAGTGGTAGAGGAACTTGGGAACGGAAAGGTCTAATACGACGGACCGGCGCTCCACTTCAAAGATGACCTTAACGCGCTCCTGAGTGGTCCCGCGCGCCAGATGCTGAGTGACGGCCTTTGCGTGGAGATCCTTTCGCAGGCTGCGTGAAATCTGATTCAGGAGTTCCGTGTCGTACGCAGTGCCGGGAAGCTTCGCGAGTTGATCGCGCAGGATATCCGAAATCTTCGCGGCCGGATAGCCGGAAATCTCGACCTGCTCAATAACGTATCGGGAGTTTACGTTGACGGAAGAATTAAGAAAATTCTGACTGCCTGGATAGACTGCGGTGGGAAACAAAAAGAAAACCGCCCATGCCATCCGATGGAGGGAAAGCCGGTGCGGAAGAAAAATCATAGGCCGGTGTTGGCAAGGACCATGCCAGAGACGATTCCCCAGCGATTACATCAATTCTAACTCTCGCCGAGGGTGCGCGTTTGTCACAAGTGTGAAACGGAGGGGGTTGGCCCGAAACCAACCCGTTTATAGCGCTTTAGCGAGTTCCGCGGCAAAAACACTCTTCGGTTCCGTATCGCGGTCGCGCTTGCCGGAGCGGGAACGGCGACCGTTGGTTACAGCAGGTCCGCGAGCGTCGCGCGCATTTTGAGTTGTTCCATTGCCGGGTTGTCCTTTGCCCTTGGTCGGCTGAGCGGGGTTGGCGCGTAGAAGTTTGTCTTCCAGTGGCGCACGGTCGAAGCGGCGGATGATCGCCTGCATCTCGTCAGCGGTGGGCGCTTCCACGAATGCGAAACCTTTCGATTCCTGTGTTTCGTGATTGCGGATTACTTTTACCGAATCCGCTACCAGGTCTTCGGCCGAAAGCCATTGTTTAATTTCGTCGGCGGTAACCCAGGTAGGTAAATTACCTAAAAATACAGTAAAGCTCATTCAGTGATTGTGTTACTCCGTGGTGGGTTTTGAGGCACTGCAAAAGGAGGGAGCCGATATCGTGCCTGCTAGATAGTATCAGAAAAATTTGCTATTTTGCAAACCGCCCGATACGCTAACTCCTTTGATGGCAGGGGCTAAAAGAAAGTTTCAGCACGTCTTGGCTCTGGCAGTTACACTAGCTTCGCACTCAGTTTACGCCTCCTGGCAACCCACCGCCGCATTTCCGCTGAACCAGTCTTCCCTCCGGATAAGCCAGACTGCGCAGCCGCACATGCCATTCACAGTTGCGGGCGAGCGTGGAGCCGTGTTCGGACAGCAGGATGGCACGTTCGAACTTTGGCAATTCCCGAATAAAATCGCGAGCCACTTTTCGCTCTCGGCGGAGCTGGAAAACTATCCCATACCAATAGAAATGGCCGAATATGCCGCTTTTGTAGAGGTTCGGGCCGAACGAACAACCATCACCTATTCACACGCGGCATTCACGGTGAAGCAGCACATGTTCGCAGTTCGCGGCGGCGACAGCACGGCAGGCGCGCTGGTGTTTTTTGAAATCTCTTCCGTTCGTCCGCTCGCGCTGACCGTCCGGTTTACCCCCGATATGCTGCGCATGTGGCCCGCGCCTAACTTCGGCCGACCAAGCGCGGAATGGGTTTCTCTTGAGAAGAGCGGCTATTACATCTTGCATACCGATAATGAAGCGTTCTCCGGCTTTGTTGGGATGCCGGGCTCAATGCCGGGAGTTCTTGCGCCCTATCAGGAACGGCCTAAAACGTATCCCGTGGAATTCAAGCTTCGATTCGACCCGCGAACACAAAGCAAGCTGTTCTTTCCGATTTTGTTTGCACGAAGCGCGGCCGAATTAACAGCGCTTAGGGACTCCTGGCCTGCGCTGTACCGGCAAACGGCGGATTATTACGATCACTTCTTCGACCGCAGAGTTACCGTTTCCACGCCCGATCCGCAGTTCGATCTCGCGATGCGCTTCGCGGAACTGTCGATCGATCAATCGCGGGTCCGGTTTGGAAATGAGACAGGGCTTACAGCGGGTTACTATTCGTCCGCCGATTCCACGCGTCCCGGATTCGGCTGGTTCTTCGGCCGCGATACGTTGTTTACTCTCTTCGCAGTCAATAGCTATGGCGACTGGAACCTGACCCGCGATGCATTACGGTTTCTCATGAAACGACAACGCGCGGACGGCAAAATCATGCACGAGTTCTCGCAGGCCGCCGATCTGGTGGACTGGAAATCGACGCCGTACTTCTACGCATCGGCCGATTCCACCCCTTTGTTCGTGTTGGCGATGGAAGACTATGTCCGGCGGTCCGGTGACGCTGCGTTCCTTCGCGAGAATTGGGATGCGGTGAAGCGCGCCTATGCCTTCACGCGTGCGCACGATTCCGATGGCGATGGCATTTACGAAAACAC
>CAXSIG010000033.1:0-934 GCA_964237255.1 uncultured Bryobacteraceae bacterium | reverse complement strand
GGATGGGTGGAAAGCTGGCCACCCACTATGCCGCACCAGGAAATCTATCTCGCGGCAATTGACCAGCAATCCTGCACCGCGATGGATCGTCTCGCCGGCACTGTCGGCGATACAGAACTCGCCAAGGCCGCGCGTGGCCAAGCGGATGTTATCCGCAAACACATCACATCCGAATATCGCGATGACTCGCGACGCATGTACGCATTCAGCCGTAATGCGGACGGATCGCAGGACCACACGGCCACTGTATTTCCGTCCCTTGCCTGGTGGACAGGAACGTTATCTTTGGAGGGCGCTGAGCCGATGCTCACGCGTTGGGCGTCGCACGAGTTTTCGACGGACTGGGGGATTCGTGACGTTAGCCGCGCGGAGACAATTTATGACCCGATCAGCTATCACCAAGGTTCGGTGTGGCCGTTATATACAGGGTGGGCTGCGCTTGCGGAGTACCGTGCGGGCCGGTCTCTCTCCGGATTCGCACACTTAATGCAGAACGTGGAACAGACCTTTACGCAGGACTTGGGCGCCGTCACGGAACTGCTGTCCGGAGATTACTTTCAGCCGTTCGGCCGAAGCAGTTCCCATCAGTTATGGTCGTCCGCCATGGTGCTGACGCCGGCATTGCGCGGTCTTTTCGGAATCGATGTGGATGCGACGGACCACGCGTTGCGCGTTCACCCGCAACTGCCCGCATCCTGGAACGAAGCGACGATGCGAAATATTCCGGTGGGTCAGTCGCGCGTTGACATACATCTGCAGCGAAAGGGAAGCAAGCTCCGTATCGAAACAGTCTCGTCAATCGCCGAGCCGCATACAACGGAAATCGACTTACCGGCGATAGAGATGGAACTGCCTCACGGACTGCCGGCGGCCGGGTCCATCACCACGCAACCAAAAGTCTTGCGTCAGGAGTTGCGCAATTCGTCCGCGGAGT
>CAXSIG010000032.1:17531-17800 GCA_964237255.1 uncultured Bryobacteraceae bacterium | reverse complement strand
ATTACCAGTCCGGCTTCGGCGCCGGATGCCATTGCGGTTGGTGCGCAGGAGAACGACCGGGCATTTTCGACTTCGGTGCAGGTGCCCGGACTCAAATCGTTCGCAGCGTTTCCGGGTAATGGAACTCCTCCAAGCCAGCCGGTAACGGGGGATCTGGTAGATGTCGAAAAACTGGATACGAACGGTTTAGCGTGCAATGTCTTTTCATCGGGGTCGCTGAACGGCCGGGTCGCCTTAATTTTGCGCGGCGTCTGCCCATTCGAAACAAA
>CAXSIG010000032.1:14720-17521 GCA_964237255.1 uncultured Bryobacteraceae bacterium | reverse complement strand
GGCCGCAGCCGGCGCCAGCGGGGCTGTGATTTATGCGGCTTCCAGCGACCCCGGAATCTTTTCAATGAATGTGGGTACTGCGACGCTCCCAGCGGAATCGTTATCGAATGCCGACGGGGTAGCCATCAAGCAGGCGATTGCGGCAGGCGCTGCGTCTACCGCCGTTTTGTCGTTTACCAAGGGTCCGCTTGCTATCGATCCGACCCGATTGGCGAACTTTAGTTCCATCGGTCCAAATGTGGATTACTCGATCAAACCGGACCTGGTAGCCGTTGGGACGAACTATTACGTGGCCACGCAAAGCTATGACGCGAACGGTGAAATGTATAGCTCAAACGGCTACATCGACGTGGACGGGACAAGTTTTGCGGCCCCAACAGTTGCCGGCTCGGCGGCATTGCTGAAAGCGGCTAGACCGGGGTTTACGGTAGCGCAGTACCGCTCCATGCTGATCAACTCCGCATCTGCTTTAAATACCGGAATCGGCGCGTCTACTGTGCAACTGGTTGGCGCGGGATCGCTCAATACGGGAGCGGCGCTGCTTTCTACGGCAGCCATTTATCCCACGTCGCTGAGCTTTGGCGTCGGGGGCGCGTTTCCACAGGCAACCTCAACTTTGCAGATCATAATACCGGCACGGCCGCTGACACGTTTACTGTTACCGCTTATCCGACGGCAAACAGTCCGGCAGTTTCTTTATCCACTTATGCGCTTCGCCTTGCCGCGGGAGCCACAGGTACGGTGGACGTTTCATTCGCCGGATCCAATCTAGCGGCGGGAGGATATGAGGGGATTATTGTGGTTGCCGGCGCGAATGGGAGTGCCGATGCGCGCGTTCCTTACTGGTATGGCGTTACGTCCACCACGCCGGTTCAGATTACCGGAGATGTCTCCGAGGATTCCGATACCCCGAACACGCTAGTTCCCGAAGCGTTTTCCTTCCGGGTTACGGATGCCGCCGGTATACCGATTACGTCGATTGTTCCGACGGTCACGGTGACTGCGGGCGGCGGAACCGTGCGCGCGGTCCAATTGGACGATGCGTACGTTCCCGGTCTATTTTTCGTTGACGTCCGCCTCGGAAAGACTGCGGGAGTGAATACGTTTCATGTTCAAGCCGGTGACGTTTCGAGGGATTTCAGTATCACCGGGAAATAAGGTTCTTTAGCGCGCTTTCAGCGTCCCGCAAGGTAGAGCGACTGCGGAAGCGGAGCGCCGTTAACGGTGATTCCTACGCTTAGATCGCCCGCGGGCGCGGCGGGAGGAACCACAACATTGAATTGGTAGACTCCGACCAGTCCTTGGACTAAGCCGGCGAAGGACACCAGCGCCGGAACGCCGCCGATGGTGAACTGCACCTGAGCTGTGATTTTCGCCGCGGAGCTTGCGGTCCCACCCGCGTAGATCACCGAATTCGGAGTTACGGGACCGAAACCAGTCCCATAGAAGATGACAGTTTCGCCTGGTTGGGCGGGGGCGTTAGGAACTCCCGCAATCTTTCCATTCGAAATGAATGCACCTGAGGCATGGGTAGCGGCCGCGTACTGCTTGCCATCCACGTAAAAGCTGGAGGGCGCCAGAATACCGGCTGCAAGCGGTGCGACATCGATGTAAGCCGCGTCGCTTGCTTGGCCGTTGTACGTGACCACGATCGGTTGAGATCCTGAAGGCACGCTGGGGGAAACTTCGACATTCACCTGCGTGGGACTGACAAAGTTCACGTAGGCGTTCTTGCCGCCTACGGTGACCGTCACACTATCGAGCTGCGTGGGCGCATTTCCGTTTTTGAAATCGGCGGTGGCCCAGCCCCGCGTCGTACCTCCCAGCAATTGTCCGTAAATTTCGATGTAACCGCCGGGCGCGACTGTCGTGAGCGAGCCGAATCCACTGGCGCCGATCACACTTTGGATGACCGGGGCGTTGACGAAATCGAGGTGTGTAACGGAGAGAATGGTGACCAGATTGTCGCCTGCGACATCCTTGTCGAAAGTGAAGATCGGAATGGCGTCGAAGGGGGATGCCAGTATATTGGACGCAATTGGCAGCGCCGCAATCTTGTCCATCACAGCGAGACTCGCCGCATTAGCGACACGCCCGAAGACAGTGAATCCTCCGTTATTGTTGTTCAGGTTCGAACTGTTGTCGACGACGTTAAAAAACCATTGATCGGTGGCGCTATCCGGAGCGCTATCCATCTTTGCCATCGCGATGGTTCCGCGAACGTTGGAGAGGCTGTACTCATTCGCGACGGGGGCGTTCTGTGGTATCACGCTAAAGTCCTGCTTGTACCCGCCGCCTTGAATGACAAAATTCTTTACCGACCGATGGATGATGGAATTGTCATAAGCGCCAGATTGCGCGTAATTAAGAAAGTTGGCAACCGTATTGGGAGCGCTGGCGGGCAGCAACTGAACGTCAATGTCGCCGGCGTTCGTATGCATCCGGATAAGTTCGCCGGAATTCTGGGCAGAGGCGGAGAGCGTCAGTAAAAATGGTAAGAGCGCAACGGCAATTTTCATGAAAACCTCAATTTTATCGCGGCAATGAAAACCAACGCCGCACGTCTTTTGGACAAACTCGGGATTTCCTATGAACTGCGGACGTATGACGTAGACCCCGAGGACTTGAGTGCTGAGACGGTTGCGCGCAAGATCGGGTTACCGCTCGATCAGGTGTTCAAAACGCTGCTGCTGCGCGGCGATCGAGATCTCCGTGGCAGCGGTCGTGGTCTCGTCGACCATGCCGCTGATCCGCTCCAGCGCGTCGACCACGCCGCGGGCCAGCTCGGAGCCGTTGCGCAC
>CAXSIG010000032.1:0-14710 GCA_964237255.1 uncultured Bryobacteraceae bacterium | reverse complement strand
CTGGTTATATTCGCGGCGGAGTGACCGCGTTGGCGGCGGCTCGGGATTATCCCGTTTATCTGGACGAAACGGCGGAACTGTATGACGCTATCTCGGTTTCTGCCGGCATTCGGGGAACTCAGATTCTGCTTGCGCCGGCGGACTATATTCGGGCAGCGGCGGCGACGGTCGGGGAGATCGCAAAGTTTAGTTAAGCCACTTCAGCCAGGTAGTTACTACTAGCGCATGGGCAACCATGGAGGCGCGGATGCTTCGGCCGGCGCGGTAAGCCTCACCCCAGAACGCTCCGGCGATGGTCGCAAAAAGCGCCATGCGCCAATTCGGGAAGCCGCGGAACCAGAGGTGGCAGAATCCGAAAATGGCGGATGCAATGGCAAGCGCCGCCCAACGATTACCGGTTAAGCGGCCCATCCACTGGAGCAGGATGCCGCGAAAAACGAACTCCTCCGAAAGCGCCACAACCCACAGGATTCCGAAAAAGATTCCCAGCGCCTCCCATTCTGGCCCGGGCCTTCCATGGAAGGTTACGATGCCCAGCGCCCAGCCAAGAGGGATGCCGATCGGGAGGAAGTAGAGATAGTAGCGCAGACCGACCAAGCTCTCGCGCCACGAAGGAACGAAGCCAAATCCGACTCCCCGAAAGCCGCGCTGGAGCAGCATCACGGAAGCGCCTAATCGGATCAGCATCAGGTGTCCCAGGACGTCGATGTAGACGTGGTCGTAGGGCGGCAGATAGATTTTCTTGAATACCTTGGAAAGAATCACGGCGGCCAACAGGGTGATGAAGCCGAGATCGGCGGCGACGGACGCGGGGAAGATGACGAACCAGAAGCTGGCGGCGATCGCAATGGCGACGAGGGCGAGAAATGCGGGCAACCAGAAGGAGTGGGTGGGAAGGGAATAGGCGAGATAGGGAAGCATCGCGCTGGCAGCCAGCAACGGAGCTAACGCGGCCGGGCGAAAACGTCGTTTCAGCGCTTCACGGACCGAAGCGAAGCCCGGCGCCAGATAAAATACGAATTCGATGAGAAACGCGGCGATTACCGGAGCGGCTATGCCTAACGGAATAGCGCGTTGTTTCGCATAGATTATGCCCGCGCCGACCATCGTCAACCACCCGGCAAGGCAGGCGATGAAAAAGCTGCGAAGGCTTGCCTGCTTTTCCACCGCTGTCATCGTAGCACTGGGGGCCGGATGGGCTGCCGAGCCGCCGAAGGACTTGGCGCGTCTTGTAGCACAGCGCGAATCGGAAACGGAGAACGAGCGGAATCAGTTTACCTACAGGCAAACGGTGCGGGTGGAGGAGTTGAGCGAACGCGGAGCCCTGGTGGGCGATTACCGGGAAACGCGCGATATTATCTTCTCGCCATCGGAGAAGCGCGAAGAAGTGGTAGTAGCCGCGCCTCAGTCCAACCTCAAGCACCTGATACTTACTCCTGAGGATTTTGAGGACATCCGCAACATTCAGCCGTTCGTGCTTGTGCAGGATCTGTATCGTGTCTACGAAACAAAGTTTCGCGGCGAAGAAAAGATGGAAGGCGAAGAATGTTGGGTGTTGCAGGTTCGGCCCCGGCAGATTCTGCAAGGGCAGCGGCTATTCGATGGGTTGCTTTGGGTGAAGAAGGACGACTATTCCGTCGTCAGGTCCGAAGGCCAGGCTGTCCCGCAGATTCGGACCACGAAATCGGAGAACTTATTCCCGCGATTCACAACTGTCCGTCGCAAGGTTGGCGCGTTCTGGTTTCCGGTGCAGACCTATGCCGACGATACACTGTTTTTCCGGACCGGTCCGCAACGAATCAAACTAACGATGCGATACGAGAACTATAAACGGTTCGGCGCGGACACCAGCATCACGTTCAAGTAGTTCCGCGCGCCGGAGATCTTTCGCATTCAAGTGATCTCTTTTCCGCCAATTCCTCGCGTACTAATCAGACGCACCGAAAAGCGTAATCAAGCGAGGAACATATGAAGCCGATTCTTTTACTCACCCTGTCCGCCGCCATCGCGGCCGCGCAGGTCACCATTCCAGACGGCACGAAACTTCGTGTCCGGCTGGACCAAACCATCTCTTCGGCAACTGCCGAACAGGGTCAAACCGTCGAGCTCTCCGTGACGGAAGCGATTAAGATCGACGGGCAAGTAGTATTTCCCGAAGGCGCTCGCGTCACGGGGACCGTCACCGAAGCCCGCGAAAAAGCGCGCATGGGCCGTGCCGGGAAGCTGGACTTCTCAATCGACCGCGTTCGTGCATCCGATGGCGAATGGGTACCGCTCCGCTACACGGTCAACAAGAAATCCGGCGATTCCCACGCGGTTCGAACGGGAGTGCTCACCGCAGGAGTCGCCGTGGTGTTCTGGCCCGCTGCGCCGGTGATGTTACTGATGAAGGGTAAGGACACCACCATCAACAAAGGCGTTACGTTCGACACTTTCACCGATCAGAATCATGCACTAACAACGCCTGTTTCCTTCGCCCCGCAAACATCCGTTCACTCCGGGCCTACCGCGGAAGTGGCAGCCGCTCCCGTACTGACCGGAACAGCATCAGTCACTGTGAACTCCACTCCGACAGGCGCGGACATCGAAGTCGATGCGGCTTTTGCGGGAAATACCCCGACGTCTCTGCAACTGGCCGCAGGATCCCACGTGGTCGCGGTAAAAGCCAACGGGGCAGTCTGGACCAGAAACCTGCAAGTGACCGCGGGGAGCACGATTTAGCTGAACGCGGTACTGGAAGAGCCGAAGCCGGCGCGCACCGCGGCGGCACGAGCCAGCCGATAAGAGCGGAAAGGTCAGAAGACTCACTAGGAAGATGCCGGTGACGATTACAGCCCGCCAGGATCGAAGGAAGAATAAAGTTGTAACGAACGTCATGCGCGTGACACTATATCCGGTGATGCGGAAATTCGCTTTGTTCGTTTGTGTGGCGCAATTGTTCGGGGCGACGCCTCAGGATGTAGCGAAGAGCTTCTACGAAGTGATTCGAAACGGCGACTCCGCCGGGTTGGCCGCGCTGTTGAAAGACCCATCCTGGAAAACCGTCATAGATGCTAGCGGCAACACTCCCCTGATGTATGCCGCGGAGGCTGGCACCGTCGCGTCACTAAAAGCGCTGCTGGACGCCGGCGCGGACGTGGACGCCCGCAACGGTTTCGAGATTACTCCTCTGTTGCTTTGTGCAACGCAGGAAGCGAAGGTGCGCTTGCTGATTGCGAAAGGCGCTAATGTCAATGCGCGCGCCAAAACCGGACAAAACGCATTACTACTTGCGGCGGGAACTCCGGGCACGATTGCGATCGTAAAATTGTTGCTCGCTTCCGGCGCGGATCCGAACAAATCCGACGCGAATCCGACTTCGACGCCGCTCATCGCTGCCGCCACCGCAAACGACGCGGAAACGTTCCGGCTTTTGCTGGAGAGGGGCGCGAGCGTGGAAGGTCCGGCCGGATTGTTTTCCATGAGCATCGCCGCGGCGCACGGCAACGTGGACATGGTGCAGTTGCTTCTGGCGCGCGCAGTTCCGGCCGATGTTCCGGGCCCTCCCGTTATGTCGCGCCCGGTGAAACACGGTGACATGGGGATCGGGTCGCTTGCACCGCTGCACTTCGCGGCCAGCACAGGGAGCCTCGCAACTGTGAAGCTGCTTTTAGATCACAAGGCCGATCCGAATCGGCGCGATGTGCGGGGCATGACTCCCTTGATGCTCGCGATCGGGACGGACCATCAGGATCCCGCTGTCGTCCGATTGTTGCTGGACCGTGGAGCCGACCCGGCAATCCAATCGAAAGATGGCGAAACGGCGCTCGATTGGGCGAGGAAGTTTAACCAGCCGGACGTTATGAAGGCTTTGCATATCTCCGCGATCCAGCCGGCTCAGGTGCAATCGGCAAAGACCTCTGAACTTCGAGAGGCTGTTCGAAAAAGCTCCGCCCTGATGGAACGTGTGAGCGGAGCCTTTTTTGCCGAGGGTGGCTGCGCCTCCTGCCATTCGCATAACATCACCGGGATGGCTTTGCAGAAGGCACGGATGGCCGGCGTCCATTTTCCAAATAGTGATGCCGAATCGGCGCGAAGCGTTCAGAACACCGTGTCGTGGCCGGCACAGCAACAGCGTTTGATGCTGCGGTTCGATCCGCCGGGCGGTCCGAGTATGACCGGATATACGCTTATGCAATTCGCGGTGGACAGCGTCAAGCCGAACGCCACCACCGATACGATGGCGCATAATACCGCGGTTCAGCAGCAACTGAACGGAAGCTGGCGCGTGGATGGAATCGTGCGGCCTCCCATGCAGGATGGCGAGTTTACGGAGACGGCGATTGCAATCTGGTCGCTCGATCATTACGGCCCTCCGGGGCGCAACGAGGAGTATCGGGCGAGAATCGGTCGCGGCGTTTCCTGGTTGTCGCATGCGATGCCGGTTACCGCCGAAGATCGCAACATGCAGCTGCTTGGCTCCTTATGGGGCGGCGCGGACCGGAGCGCCACAGACAGGTATGCGCGGGATCTGATAGCCACCCAACGACAAGACGGCGGGTGGTCGCAGACCGCTTACCTGGCGAGCGATGCCTATGCAACAGGATAGACGCTTATGGCTTTGGCGGAGGCGGGAATCTCGCCTGCTGCCGAGGCATATCGAAAAGGCGTTGCCTATCTGCTCAACACGCAATCGCCGGACGGCTCCTGGCATGTGGCTAGCCGGGCTCCCAAAATTCAGCCCTATTTCCAGAGTGGTTTTCCCTATGGCCACGACCAATGGATCTCAATGACGGCGACGGCGTGGGCCACTATCGGGCTGGCAAATGCAGTTCCGGAGGGAAGTAATTGACCCTGATCCATTTCCGACTGGGAATTCTGCTGCTCCTATCTCAACCAGGGCGGCGGACCGAAGTCGCCGCGTAGTCCGGCAAAAAAGCCTCCCCACACTGCGAAGGCGTTGGCTTTCGTCCGAAGTTTCTTGTGGAACAGGATTTGAGCTAGATCGCGCAGCGCATCTTTGATGGTGTGGAGCAAAAACTCGAGTCTTGAGACCGGGATTCCCAACTCGCGAAAATGCTCAAAATTCAGGAAACGGTTGCGAATCTGAAGGTAGAATCCCATGCTCGATCGTGGTGTTCGGGAATCCAGGTGTTTGACGACGGCCAATGTATTCGCGTAAATGACTCTAGCGTGGAAGTGGGCACGCATGCCGTACATACTGTCATCCCCGCTGATGAAGTAACGGGTATCGGGAAGACCGGACCGCTCGACCACGTCGCGGCGGATGAGCGCGCCTTCAAAATTGCTGAAAGCGACCGGGGGTCCAGCGTTTGCCGTTTGCGAAGGACTCATTGCGGGTGAATGTAACGGGAGAGCACGCGATTGGATTCCAGATTGCTTCCCAGATCAGCAGACCGTCGGACTGTTTCTTAAGTGGCGTGATGAGATCGCCGACATCGCTAAAACTAAGCAGGCCTTCTAGGGCGGTGGGAACCATTTCGATATCGTCGTCCATGACCCACATCCAGTCAAAGCCTTCATCATAGGCGCGCTTCATGCCGGCGGCGAACCCTCCTGCACCTCCGGTGTTGCGGTCAAGGCGCAGAATCGGGAATTGCGGAAATTCTTCGCGCAGGAGCTCGGGCGTTCCGTCCGAGCTAGCGTTATCGACGATCAGGACCTGGTCGATGGGTCGCGTTTGTTGGATCAGCGAATTCAAGCAGATGCGGAGCAGGCTTTTTCTGTTGAAGGTGACTAGCACAGCGCAGACGCGCTCCGCTGTTCTGTCGGGTGGCATACAGGTGTTAGTTTACGAAGTAACGCACACGGAAGGGTTTCCCAGTGCTCAATTGCGGATCGGACCAACGAACTCGCACGTTCGGACAACTGGATCCGCGGCGACGTTGGCTAGCCCGAGCTTGCGGCCGGCGGTGAGATACTTAACAGCTTTCCTGGGAAAGTCTGATACACAAGCGGTAAACTACCCACAAAGAATGGAGTTAGAACGAGTAGGGGAGGCTGATCTTGCCGAGGTATCGAAATTCCTCTGTTCCACCTTCGGCTTAGCCGAACCCACCCGCAATTTTCAACTCGACGTCCTTCGTTGGAAATATCTGGCGCCACACCCTCACTGGGACGGCGGCAGAAGCTACTGCCTACGCGTAAAAGGAGAAATTGTCGCGCACGGCTGTGTCGTCCCCTCCAGGCTCCTTGTCGGCGAGAGATCGATACCTAGCTGTGGTGTCATTGATTGGGCCAGTAGTCCGAAGGTAGTTGGGACAGGGGCATTGATTTACCAGTTACTCTATCCCAAAACCGAAGTGTTTTTGGCCATTGGAGGCTCGAAGGCTGCCCGGAAACTAACCCCAAAACTCGGCTTTGTCAGCATGGGCGAATTAGACATATTTACTCGGGTGGTGCGCCCTGTTACGGATTTTACAAAACGCCCCTTATTCGATTGGCGTTCCAGCGCACATCTTGCCCGCAATACAATACGTCTTGTGCAGCGCCGTGGAGCCTCAGTGCCGGCAGGTTGGTCGGCACGGCGTGTACACCGTTTCGATAAACAAACTGTTTTCTCGCCGCCCCGCGAGACAGGCGCCGTGGTCTCCCAGCACAGCCCCGAGCTGCTGAATTATTTGCTCGCCTGCCCCGCCGCACAAGTAGAAGGATATGCGTTTTATTCCGGCGAGTCCGTAATGGGGCACTGTCTCTTAAGCTGGCGTGAGGGCCGGTGCATTATTGCAAACGTAGAGTCGGGTAATCTCACCGGTGCCTATGCGCTTGCACTTCAACTGGCGACGCGTCCGCCAGCCATTTCGGAAGTAATAGCTACCGCCTCCACCTCCGACATTCGCGCAGTTTTGACAGCAGCCGGTTTCTACCGCCGCGAAGGTGTTCCGATTCTAGTCCGCGATCCGGAGGGCTCACTGATAGGGCTCCGCGAACTTAGCATTACCTCCTTGGAAGACGATTACTTCTACCGTTGATTTTTTTGGATGCTATGATTCAGTTCGAATGGACAAATCGAAATTCCTGGCCATGATGGATGAGCTACTCGAACTCTCACCCGGCACCATTTATGGAGAGGAAAAACTTGTCGATTTGGAAGAGTGGGATTCGCTCGCTCTCCTCAGCTTTATGGCAAAAGTGAACACGAATTACGGCAAAATACTTTCGCCGCAACTCATCGCGCAGTGTCAAACGGTAGACGACCTCCAGAAACTTACTGCCGACTCACCCGCACAGTAACCAACCGTGTTCAACCCCATGGATTTGTCCGGCAAGCACGTCCTGGTAACAGGCGCTTCTTCCGGAATCGGACGCGAGACGGCGATTCTCTTGAGTCGTTTGGCAGCACAAGTAACCATCACGGGCCGTAACCAGGAGCAACTCGAACGCACGCTTCACCTGCTGGAGGGAACCGGCCACCGCGCGGTTACCTTCGACCTGAACGAAGTAGGCCGAATTCCCGCTTGGATGAAAGAGCAGGCTGCCGTGGACGGGCCGTTCTATGGCGTGGTTCACGGGCAGGCTTTCGGCAAGCCACTCCCTTGCGGGTTCTGGAAGTCGCGTCGCTTGAAGAAATGATGCGCGTAAATTTTCAAAGCGGCGCGATGATCGCCCGTGGCTTCCGGCAGAAAGGTTGCCGCACGCCAGGCAGCGCTTGTCTCATATTTCTAGGATCGATTTCAGGATTGGTGGGAGACATCGGTATCTCCGCCTACTCAGCCAGCAAGGCAGCGTTGCTCGGGATCACCCGTTCTCTGGCCATTGAACTTGCTTCCGAACAGATCCGCGTCAATGCGGTTGCGCCAGGCATTGTCGACAGTGAACTTTGGAAGCGAGCGAAGGCGGAATTGACCGCCGAGCAGATCGAAAGCATAGAAAGGAAATATCCGATTGGCATCGGTACGGTTACCGATGTAGCAAATGGAATCGCGTTTTTGCTGGCAGATACCGGGCGTTGGCTGACCGGCACAACGCTTGTAATGGATGGTGGCTACACCGCATTCTAAAATGAAATCCGCAATCCGCGCCATTGAATACCACCTTCCAGAAACGGTGCTCTCGACGGAAGACCTTTCCAAAGAATTTCCGGAATGGTCGGTAAAAAAAATTGAAAGCAAAACCGGCATTCGCGATCGGCATATCGCTTTCCCGCAGGACTGCTCTTCTGACCTAGGTGTTGCCGCGGCAGAAAAGTTGTTCGCCTCCGCTGCGTGTACGCCCGGGCAAATCGACTATCTTTTGTTCTGCACCCAGAGCCCGGATTATTTCCTGCCCACAACCGCATGTCTGGTGCAGGACCGGCTCGGGATTCCTACCAGTGCGGGCGCTCTCGATTTCAACCTCGGTTGTTCCGGCTTCATCTATGGCCTGGGTTTAGCGAAGGGACTAGTGGAAACCGGGCAGGCGCGGAACGTCCTGCTTATCACTGCGGAAACTTACAGCAAGTTCATCAACCCGCGCGATAGAAGCGTCCGCACCATTTTTGGCGATGCCGCGGCCGCGACACTGATTGGAAGTGTAGACCAGGTTGAAGACTTAACCGGCCCCTTCGTACTGGGAACTGATGGGCGGGGCGCACCGAACCTGATAGTACCTACAGGCGGGATGCGCCAGCGTGAGTTGAGCAGCGCGGACGTTCAGGATAGCGACGGCCAGTGGCGCAGTAGCGGCGATTTATACATGGACGGTGCGGAGGTTTTCGCCTTCACTATGCGGGAAGTGCCCTCCTGCATCAACCGCCTGCTTCAAAAAACAAACACCGCTATTACGGACTACGATCTTTTCGTGTTTGACCAGGCGAACCGGTACATGCTGAATCATCTGCGGCAAAGCCTGGATATTCCGGCCGACCGCTTCTATGTTGCAATTGAGCATTGTGGAAACACCGTCTCGTCCAGCATTCCCATCGCACTGAAACATGCAATGTTGGAAGGTGTATTAAAGGCGGGAATGCGGGTGATGTTAGTCGGCTTTGGAGTTGGCTATTCTTGGGGCGCCGCCGCGGTTCGCTGGGTCTGAGTTTTTAGCGGAGGCTGTTTCCCAGAGCGCGATGTCGACTCGAGATTAAGCGCGCGTTCTTGAGTTACTGACGCAGCATTTGCGACTAAGTAGTTCCAGGACCGTCTGCCTTCATGGCTTCCGAGTCGTCTTCGGAGGGCGGACTGAAAGTGTCTCCTGCAGCGCCGTCGTGATAACCTACCGCGAAGTAGCCGCCGGGGTCGTCGCGTAAAAGGCCTGCAACCGCCTCTCCCAGGTTGCCGGCAATCCCGTCGGCCTTTCCTTTTTCAAATCCCGCTGTGTATGCGTCCGATGCTAGTCCCATGTTTCTCCCATCGCTATTATCGCGAGTTGCCGAGCCCGCACAAAAGACCTTTGCTACACTAACTGAAACTTACTGTTTTCGGTCCCCGAACGACCCGCTGCCGAGCGCGCAGGCTTCACCAAATTTCGCTAAAGGGGATCATCATGTTTTCAGTTCGAAGTTTGCTTGCGGTTCTACTTTTTGCCGCAACGTCGTACGCTCAAACCTTTCGCGGTGGCATCAACGGTACAGTCACCGATTCTACAGGCGCCGCCGTTGCGGGCGCAGCTGTCAAGGCCACCAACTCAGCCACCGGTCTTGTGCGGGAATCGCTCACCACCGGTTCGGGCGAATTTACATTTCAGGATTTGCCGCTTGGCCCGTACCAGGTTTCCGTTTCGCAGACTGGATTCGAACCGGTTCGGGTGGAAAACATCAATGTGGAAGTCAGTAAGACCGTCACTGTTCCGGTAAAACTGGGCGTTGCGACGCAGAGCGCCTTGATTGAGGTGGCAGCATCGAACGTCAACATAGAAACCACCAGCGTAACGCTAGGTACTGTTATTCCGACTAAGGCGGTACAGGACATCCCGCTCAACGGCCGCGATTTCACCCAGTTGGTGCGTCTTGCTCCAGGGGTGAACGGCGCGGGATCGATTAATGGGACGCGCACCGCGCAGAACAACTGGCAGATCGATGGAGCCGATAACAACGATCTCTGGCATAACTCTGCGGCGGTGAATCAAGGCGGCGTTTCCGGCGTGGCTGGGACGATTCTCCCGATCGATGCCATCGACCAGTTCTCTGTCACCAGCAACGGTACCGCTGAGTTCGGACGGAACGGCGGCGGCGCCATCAATATGGTGATCAAGAGCGGTACAAATGCTTTGCACGGCAGCGTGTATTACTTCAACCGCAACGATGCTTTGGCCGCGAAAACGCCTTTCGCTCCCGCCGGTTCCGCAACGCCGAAGCTGAAGAACAATCAGTTCGGTGCGTCGGTGGGCGGCCCAATTATTCATAACAAAACGTTCTTCTTTCTCACGTATGAGCGGCAGAAGTTGATTGTCGGCAACGGCACCGGGGCTACCGAACCCTCCGGCGCTTACGTCACGGAAGCTTCGGCTGTTCTTGCGCGATACGGCGTGGGGATCAATCCCGTATCCACCAATCTGCTTTCGCTCTGGCCTGCCCGCGGGCGAACCGGCGGTGTTACGTCGCCGAACTTCTTCTCCACCGATAATTCGGTTGATTACTCGGACAACGGGATCGTAAAGCTCGATCACACATTCAATGAACGGCATTCGATCTCGGCGCGATGGTTCGTCGGGACAGGATCGCAGACGGCTCCGGTTGGTTCGCCGTACCACGAGTACTATCAGGTTGCTCCTAGCCGCATGCAGAACTACTCGGTGGTGTACAACACCGTGCTCTCCGCGCGTGCCGTGAACCAGATATTGGCTGGCGTGAACTATTTCAAACAAACATTCAACGACTTTGAAACTGGCTACAACCCCGTCGCTTTGGGCCTAGATACGGGGGTCACGAACTCGACTTTACTGGGTGCGCCGAGCATTACGATCAATGGCTTCGATAGCGTGGGCCTGACGCAACCTTCGGGACGAATCGATACCACGGGCCACATCTTGGATACGTTTACCTACACGATCGGCCGGCATCAACTGCGCGCGGGCGGCGAATTTCGTCGTTCACGCGGTGACGTGTTCTATCAACGCAACAAGCGCGGCACCTTCTCATTCGATGGATCGCAGGGACCCTGGGCGAAAGATGCCGCGGTTTCCAGCGCCGACAAAGCGCTTGCCGATTTTCTCGCCGGTTATGTCGCTTCCGCGTCCATCACTCTTGGTAATTTACAGCGGAACTACTATGCGAACGCGTACTCCTGGTTCGCCCAGGATACGTTCCAGGTCAACAAAAAGTTGAATTTGAACTACGGCATTAACTGGATCTACCAATCGCCGTACTCCGATCCGACGAATCGCATCTCGACTTTCATTCCGTCGAAAGGCGGGGTTGTATTCGCCGGTAAGGATATCGATACCCTTTGGCCGCGCGACCTCAACAATTTCGCTCCGCGATTCGGTTTTGCGTACCAGGCCAAAGAGAAGCTAGTGATCCGCGCCGGGTACGGAATCTTTTACGATGTTCCGAATCTGAACGCGTTTGCCGATAACCGGCCGCCCAACTCCGGCGCTTTTGGCGTCAACGCGAACCCCGCGGGAGCGGACCCGGTGTACGCCATCAGCCGTTCTAACTTCACGATTGCACAGAACCAATCCGTGTTCGCTAGCGCAGCGGGTCCATCTACCTTTGGAGTGTTTTCGGTGAGCCAACACTTCCGGAACGCTTATGTTCAGAACTATAACTTGAACGCTCAGTACCAATTAGGGCAATCGACCGTTATTCAGGTTGGGTATGTTGGAAGCCTGGGTCGGAAGTTGTTGATCGTGCGCGACATTAATCAACTGCCGACTTCCGCTCTCGGCGCGGCAACCGTCAAGGCCAACCAACAAGCCTTGCGGCCGTTTTACGCGCAGTTTCCCACTTACGGAACCATCAACGAAGTGGAAGACTCCGGCAACTCTGCTTATAACGGCGTGATTGCATCCATTCGTACCTCAAACTGGCACCGCATAATCAGCCAGTTTTCTTATACAGGCGGGCACGCTAAGGACACGCTTTCCAGCGTTCGCGCTCGAAACCCAACCAACAGCTACGATCTGCATTACGACTATGGCAACTCCGATTTTGACGTCCGCCACACATTTACTGCCTATGTAAACTATGCGCTGCCAAGCGCGAACTTCGCCAAGCTGCTGCTGAATGGGTGGCAATTAAACTCGCTGTTGAGCTTCCATTCCGGGACGCCGTTCACCGTGTTCTCCGGTCTGAACGTAAGTGGTACGTTTGAAGGCCGCGACCGTGTGGATCTAGCGGGCGATCCGTTTGCCGGCACCAGTTCTCAGATAGTCGGTGGCGCGATTCAGTACCTGAATAAATCAGCCTTCACACAGCCGGCTAACGGTGCGTTTGGGAACGAGCCGCGTAACAAGTACTACGGCCCTGGGTTTGGCACAGTAGACTTCTCCACCTTCAAGAACACGAAGATCACGGAGCGGTTCACCGCTCAGCTTCGAATCGAATTGTTCAATCTGTTTAACCGGACCAATCTACCGAACCCGAACACGACACTTTCGAGCGGTAGCTTCGGAAAGATCACCGACACCATCGGCGACGCGAACGGCGCTACGGGAATCGGCAGCGGCGAGCCGCGCAACTTGCAACTCGCGCTGAAGATTATTTTCTAGAGAACCGAAAGGACCGCTTCGGCGTGTCCTTCCGGTTTTACTTTCGGGAAGATCTTCTCAATCTTCCCGTGATCGATCACGAAGGTGGTGCGCTCAATGCCCATCACCTTCTTTCCGTACATGTTCTTCTCTTTCAGGACGCCATACGCTTCGGCTACCTTTTTATCGACGTCGCAGAGTAGCGTGAAGCCGAGGCCGAACTTCTCCTTGAACTTGGTCTGGGCTTTCGGAGTATCGGGCGAGATGCCAATTACCTCGGCGCCCTTTTCCGCTATCTGCTTGTAGGTGTCGTTAAACTCCTGTGCTTGCACCGTGCATCCAGGCGTGTCGGCGCGTGGGTAGAAATAGAGCACGACTTTCCCCTTGTGCTTTGCCAGATCGAAGTCCGCACCCGTGTCGGTCTGGAGTTGAATCTCCGGAGCTTTGTCGCCTTCTGTGAGCATGTAATTACGCTAGCCTCGCTTTGATAAGATCGCCAACCGTGTTCGGGTTTGCCTGGCCTCGCGATGCCTTCATCACTTGACCCACCAGGAATCCCGCGACCGCTGTTTTGCCCGAACGGTATTGTTCCACTTGCTTTGGATTCTGCGCCAGCACTTCGTCGACTATCTTTTCGAGCGCGCCGGAATCGCTAATCTGCTTCAGGCCATCGCGCTCCATGATGAATGCGGCGCTCTGGCCCGATTCGACCATCTTCGGGAAAATTTCTTTTGCGAGTTTGCCGGAGATGTCGCCTTTCCCGATAAGTCCAACTAGCTCTCCCAGTGCGTCGGCGGACACGGGCGAGACCTCGATGTCGCCGCCTTTCAGAGCTCCTAACAGATCACCCATCACCCAATTTGCGGAAGTCTTCGGATCGCCCGACACTTCGGCTACACGTTCGAAATAGTCGCTGAGTTCGCGCGTTGCGGTCAGAGTGGCAGCATCGGAGTCCCGTAGGCCGTAGTCAGTAATGAAGCGGGCGCGTTTCTGTTGGGGCAACTCCGGGAGTTGGCTTTCCACGTCGTTAAGCCATGCTTTTCCGATGCGCAACGGCGGAAGATCGGGCTCCGGAAAGTAGCGGTAGTCGTGCGCTTCTTCTTTGGACCGCATGCCGACGGTGACGCCATCCGCGGAGTTGAACAAGCGTGTTTCCTGATGGATCTTGCCGCCGGATTCGACAATCGCGACTTGCCGCGCAATTTCGTAGTCCACCGCTTGTTTCAAGAAGCGGAATGAATTTAAATTTTTGACCTCGGCTCGAGTACCGAACTTCTCCGCGCCACGCAACATGACGGAAACATTGGCATCGCAGCGCAGGTGGCCCTTCTCCATGTCGCAGGTGGAAGATTCGACAAATTGAATGACCTGTTTTAACTCGCTCAGATAAGCATGCGCTTCGTCGGCCGAGCGCATGTCGGGCTCGCTCACGATTTCGATCAGCGGCATGCCGCAGCGATTCAGATCGACGTAGGAATATTTGTCGGAATCCCGAAAGCCTTCATGGACGCTCTTGCCGGCGTCGTCCTCCATGTGGACTCGCGTAACACCGATGCGCTTCGATACCCCGTTTACCTGAATGTCCAGATATCCGTGTTCGGCAAGCGGTTGATCGAACTGAGAAATCTGGTATCCCTTGGGCAGGTCCGGATAAAAGTAGTTTTTGCGCGCAAAGATGGAAACCGGATTAACGCGGCAGTGCAGGGACAGTGCCGCCCGCATAGCAAGGTCCACGGCGCGCCTGCTTAGAACCGGCAGCGCGCCAGGCAAACCGAGACATACCGGACACACATTCGTGTTTGGCGGTGCGCCGAAGCTGGTGGGGCAGCTACAAAAAATCTTAGTTTCTGTAGCTAATTGGACGTGTACTTCCAGGCCGATTACCGGCTGATACTTCGCGATTGTTTCAGGGCTAGCTAGCTCGGCTTCGGCTATCATCACCCTCCAGTTTAGGCCAGCGCGAGATTGAGGTTCTCGATAGCCTCGTCAATTTCGCCGGTGTTTTTATAGCCTACGGTCACGGCGTCAACACCCGCATTCCGGAACGCGAACCGCATGGCCGCTTTGCGATCCTCGCGACTGGTAAAGCGTCCTTCGCCCGCCAGCT
>CAXSIG010000031.1:15816-18311 GCA_964237255.1 uncultured Bryobacteraceae bacterium | reverse complement strand
CTCTTGCTGCTGGCGGGGACGCAGTTGCTCGATTGGCGCTTGGTTCTGGCGCTTGCGGCGCTTGGCGTGGGAGCCGGCGTCTACAGAACAGTGAAGCGCGTTCCCTCCAGCTACGGAATCGCGGTCCTTGTAGACCATCGAGCGGGTTTGCACGATTCGCTTTCCACGGCGCTTCACTTTACCGATCACAGCCTTAGCGCTCACGGTCTGCCTGCGATTCGGTCGTTCCAGCGGGAACAAGCCGAAAAGCTGTTGCCGTCCGTAAATCTGGAATCGACCGTGCCCTTTCGAATGCCGAAAGCGGTCTTCGCGATGATGCTTCTGGCTGTTGTGGCGTCGGCGCTGTTCGCACTCCGGTACGGCATTAGCCGCACCTTAAATATGCAAACCCCCATGACTCAGGTGGTCATGGACGGCTTCGGCCTCCATTCGGCCGAAGATAAGGCCAACGCAAAGAACAAAAACGCCAAGAACAAAGCCGGGGACGCTTTGGAAGACGGAACCGATCCGCTGGCGCGGTCGGACCAAAAACGGGCGGGTGAAATGGAAGCCACTCCCGCGAACGCCATGCAGCCGATTACCGACCCCGATGTCGACAACGAAAAAGCCCAATCGGCGTCCACAGGCGAAAAAGGAAAAGCCAAGGGCGAAGGTCTGGACAAGGGCGCGGACCAGAAAGGCGATCAGGAACAAGCGGAGAATGGTCAGCCTGCAGCCGGTAAGAATGGCCAGGACAATCCTTCGGGAAGCCGCGACGGGCAGCAACAAGGGGAGCAACAGGCGGGGGCGCAACAAGGCAGCCAGCCAAACCAGTCCAGCATGCTTTCGAAATTGAAGGATGCCATGCAGAATCTCATGTCCAAGGCTTCTCCGCAAAGTCAGGCCGGCCAGAAGCCGAATGCGCAACAGGGTCAACAAAAAGGTCAGAGTCAGCAATCGAAATCCGGCGAAAAAGGGCAGTCCGGGCAGAGTAAGGACGGTGGACAACAGGAATCTGCCGATAGCCAGGAGGGCCAACAAGCCGGGGACCAGGACAACGCGGATAACGGCCAAGGCAAGGGGAATGGAAAGAGCTCCGACCAACAAGCCTCGGCCCAGCCAGGCAGCGGCGTAGGGAAGCAGGACGGCGCCAAGGATATCAAGGCAGCCGAACAGAAAGCCGCGATGGGCAAGTTGACTGAAATTATGGGAAAGCGATCAGCCGCAGTTTCCGGCGAGATGATGGTGGAATCCCAATCCGGTCCTCAGCAGTTGCGCACCCAGTATTCAAAGCGCAATGCCACGCATGGGGAAACCGGTGGAGAAGTCAACCGGGATGAGGTTCCGGTAGAACTGCAAAGCTACGTGCAGCAGTATTTTCAAGAGGTCCGCAAAGGCGAACGGTCATCCGCAGCCGCTCGAAAGCCGGAACCCAAAGTAAAATAGAAGCTGTCGATGGTTCGTGACGGAATCTATTACGCGGTAGCGTTTACGGCCGCCGGTGCGGTGGTCGGTTATCTGGCAGGGCCATGGTTTGCTCTCCCGTTGTTCCTTCTTGGGGTATTCTGTGCTTATTTTTTCCGCGATCCCGATCGTCTGGCGCCTGCGGGAAACTTCGCAGTCTCGCCCGCCGATGGGAAAGTAGTTGCCGTAGTTAATGAAGGCGAACGGACGCGCGTCAGCATTTTTCTTAACGTGTTTGACGTTCACGTAAACCGCTCGCCGATTTCGGGCGTCATCGAGGATGTGCGCTATTCGAAGGGCAAGTTTCTGGTAGCGAGCCTGGAAAGCGCATCGGCGGAGAATGAGCAGAATACCGTAGTCGTGCGAGGCGACGGCACCACTGTAATCTTCAAACAGATTGCGGGCCTGATTGCCCGTCGAATCGTTTTTGACAAGAAACCGGGCGATATCGTCGAAGCCGGCGAACGTGTGGGAATGATCAAGTTCGGATCGCGTGTCGACGTGGTTTTCGGTCCCGAGTGGCAGTTGGAGGTGCGTCCGGGCATGCGCGTATCGGCAGGGTCCAGCATCCTGGCCAGTCGAGGCGATCGCGTCGAAACACTCAAAATGGTGACTGCGCCCCTGGAAGTAGAAGAAGGCCTTCTTTGCCAGACGTAGCCGTGTCAGGCTTAGCATCGGGTCCGGCTCCACGCCGGGCGGCTTATGCTCTGCCGTCGCTATTCACGGCGGGCAATATCTTCCTGGGCTATTTGGCGATCCTTCGGACGATTGAGGGCGCGCTCCTGGTAACCGCGCATCCCGATCAAGCGGCGGCGCATTTCGTTTTCGCCGCGAAGATTATCGGGTTTTCTGTGTTGCTCGACGGTTTGGATGGCAGGGTTGCGCGCATGACGAACACCACATCCGCATTTGGCGCCGAACTCGATTCGCTGGCGGACGCGATCAGCTTCGGCATGGCTCCTGCACTTTTGGCGTTCTGCTGGGGCGTGCAATTTGCGGATTTCGGGGCGGCGGCCGCGTGGAATGATCAGCTCTCGCGCGCCGGTAAGTTG
>CAXSIG010000031.1:0-15806 GCA_964237255.1 uncultured Bryobacteraceae bacterium | reverse complement strand
TCTCCGCGGTTGTCTCCGCCGTGCTCACGTTTGTGGTGTCGTTCCTGTTCCTGCTTTGCGGCGTCGCGCGCCTGGCGCGGTTCAACGTCCAGAAGAATCCTATGCCCAAGAACCCTGGGCGGCGCGACCGGAAGTACTTCGTTGGACTTCCCATTCCCGCAGCGGCGGGTATGGTGGCGGCTGTGGTCAATTTTGCCGACGGCTACACGGTTGCGTTCTGGCAGCAATCCTTGGTTTGGCTGGCATTCATGGGAATGCTGTCGTTCCTGATGGTGAGCACGTGGCGGTACAACAGCTTTAAGGACCTAAACCTTCTGCGGCCCCGGTCGCCGTTGACGGTGGTTCTTCTTGGAGGAATCATCTTTCTGGTCTGGAATTACTCACAGCAAGCACTTCTGATTATGGCTTCCACGTACGTCGGCAGCGGTGTTTTGATTCGTTTGGGCGGTCTGCTGCGCCGGTTCAGGCCATCCCGCCCCCCGCAGCCGGAGCATCAGATTGGCTGAGACCGTCGCACTTGTTGCGGGCGAGTCGATTTTGGGCCGCGAACTTCGTGACACGCTCAGCGAAAGCGGAACAGACTTCACCGTTCGACTAATCGCCGCGCCGGACGAGGAGGAAGGTAAGCTCACGGAAGCGGCCGGTGAGTTTGCAGTCAGTGTAAAGCTGGACCGCGCTGCGCTGCGAGACGCCGATGCCACCCTCCTGGCGTGTACGCCGGAAGTGGCGCGAGAAGTCGCGGCGCTTAATGCGGGCGGTACCTTGATCGACCTGAGCTACGGTCTGGAAGAACGGGAAAGCGCAAGGCTGCGCGCCCCTGTTGTGGAGCCGTACGATTTCCGGGTAGCACACGATGCGATTCAGATAGTGGCACACCCCGCCGCCGTTGCGCTGGCGCTGGTGCTGGGCCGGATTCATCCCGTGTTCGCCATCGAGCGCTCGGTGGTGGAAGTGTTCGAGCCTGCCAGCGAGCGCGGCCGGGCCGGTATGGAAGAGATGCAGGAGCAGGCGGTGAATCTGCTCTCATTCAAACCGCTGCCGAAGGCCGTTTACGATACGCAGGTCAGCTACGTACTGCTTCCGCGCTGGGGAGAAGACGCGCCGGTCCAATTGGAGGAGATTGAGGCGCGGATTGAGCGGCACCTCGCTACTTTGCTGGCGAATGGGAGCGGCGCTCCTGTGCCGTCGCTCCGGTTGATTCAAGCGCCGGTATTTCATGGCTATTCGTTTTCGCTGTGGATCGAATTTGCGGAACGGCCCAGCCTTGCGGCACTGGAACAAGTGTTGGATGAATCGCCCATCGACGTTCGCCGGGCGGATACGGAACCGCCGAACAACGTCGGTGTCGCAGGACAAAGCGGCGTCGCCGTTGGTGCAGCCGCATTCGATCGCAACAATCCACGCGCCCTGTGGCTTTGGATGGCGGCGGACAATCTGAAGCTGGTGGCCGACACAGCGCTTGCCGTTTTGCGTGAGGTGCTGTGAAACGGTTAGCCGCTATTCTGCCGCTGCTGTGCGCGGGATGCGGTTATCATATGGCGGGAACCGCCGATGCGCTGCCGAAAACCATAAACACCATCGCTGTTCCCGCGTTCGGCAACGTCACAACGCAATACAAATTGTCGGATTTCCTGGCCACCGCTGTAACGCGCGAGTTCATTTCCCGAACGCGATATCACATCACGGCCGATACGAAGGACGCCGACGCCACGTTGACCGGCGCAGTCATCAACTATGTCAGCTACCCGACAATCGTCGATAACAACTCAGGCCGGAATACCGCAGTCCAAGTAGTCGCGACGGTTTCCATCACCTTGCGCGACCGGGCCGGCACGGTACTGTTCAGCCGTCCTAGCTTCGAAGTCCGCGAGCGGTACGAAATTTCTATCGACCCGCGCAACTACTTCGATGAAAGTGAACCGGCGCTCCAACGCGTGAGCCGAGATATCGCGCGCAGCGTAGTAAGCGCCGTGCTCGAGAAGTTCTAGCCGTGACTCCTGCGCAGTTTTTGTCGCGAGTAAAGCGCGGCGATGTCCCTCCTGTGTCGCTGTTGCTAGGTTCGGAGTCTTACGAACGTCGACGCTGCCGGGAAGCGCTATCTTCGGCTCGCGAGAATCAGGAGATCACACAATACGATCTCAGTGAAGTCGAGCTTTCGCAGGTAATCGACGATGCCCGGTCGCTGTCATTGTTTGCGTCTGAGCGCTTGATTGTCGCTTCGTCCGCGGAGGCGGCGTTACCCAGAACGGATAGCGACGAAGGCGGCAAAAGCGCCGCTGGATTTCGTGAACTGGAAGCCTACGTCAAGAGCCCGACGCCCGATGTGTTTCTGGTTTTCGAATCGTCGCGCTTCGATTGGGAGGGCGATGACAAGAAGAAGAACGAGCGGGTCCGTAAGTTCTTTGGGTCCGTCGCCGACGCAGTGGAACTGAAACGTTACTCACAGGACGAAGCACGGGCGCTAATCGATTCCCTGGCGCGCAATATGCAGCTTCAGTTCGGACCGGGAGTAACGGAGGCGTTAGCCGAATCGCTCGGCGGCGATGCGGGGCGAATTGCGGGAGAGTTGGAAAAGCTTTCGTTATATATAGGAACCGGCACGGTAACTCTGGATCAGATTGGGGAGTTGATTCCGGATGCCCGTGAGACCACCATATTCGTATTGGTCGGCGCTCTGGGACGGCGGGACCGAAGCCGGGCGCTGAGCGTGCTCGACACATTATGCCGCGATGGAGAATATCTGCCGCTCGCGCTCTCGTTTTTGTCGGGGCAGTTCCGCATGGCGCTCATCGCTAAAGAAGCGAACCTGAAGAACGCCGGACAGGTGCAAGGCCATTTCACGAAACAGGGTGTGAACATGTTTGGATCAAGGGCCGAGCAAGTCACCCAAACCGCAACTAAATTTTCGAAAACTCAGTTGGAGCGCGGTCTCAAGCTGATCTTCGCGGCCGACCGTGATCTAAGGAGCGCAAGACCTGATGATCGGATCGTAATGGAACGGTTTGTGGTGGAATTAACCGCGGCCTAGCGGCGCTCTGCTTTCAGGAACAATTGTTCCAAGATGACTTCCAAGGTGGGATTGGCGGTTCGGAGAACCCCATCGATAACCGTCTGTTTCCCCAAACCGGAATAAGTCCAGGCTTCATGACTGATCGGGTCGACCACCCATACGTAAGCAACACCCATATCGAGATACTCTCGAATTCGTGTCTCGATCCGTGCCATTCGATCTTCGGGGGAAAGTATTTCAACACAAAGAAAAGGAGGACACCGAAAGACAGTCTCGTCGGTATACTCCAGAGTTACGCAAACATCAGGAACACGAAAACGTTGCAGTTCAGTCTGAACACGTTGTTCCGGATAAAGCCAAATCCCAACTGAGTCTTCGTATTTATCTAGTAAACGCAAGAACGCATGCTGTAACCGGCTGTGAGGCTTCGTACCCAAATGTCGCTCTTCCAACACGCCGTCCACATAATCGCAGTCCGGAGAGTAGTCAGTCGCTAAGTATTCGTCAACGGCGGTAAACGTGGCCAGAAAAGCCATTTACGCAGTAAGGGATTTCACTCGACGATGTAAATTGGATTTGTAACGCGCGGCGGTATTTTTCTTAATAATTCCAAGCTTTGCGGAGCGGTCGATAACCGAAAACGTCGTCGGCAGCAGCTTCTCAGCGACAGAGTTATCCTTACCCGTCAAAGCCCGGCGCATGGCCCGGATCTGGTGACGAAGACGGCTCTTGTTTTTACGATTGATTTCGGTGCGCCGAGCTTCCGCCCGGACCCGCTTGAACGCTGATACGTGGTTTGCCATTGTTTTCTACAGATATTCAGCTTAGCACAGGCGCACTCGTTGTATCCTGTAGACGATAATAGTTTGAGGTTTCCCATGACATTCAAGCCCCGCACTCTGGCCCTGTCCGCAGCCGCCTTTTTTCTCTCTACATTTTCCGTATTCGCTCAGGTTTCCGCCCTGGAAGGCATTGTTAAAGACGATGCCGGCCAACCAGTTAAGGGCGCCAAGGTCAAGATGGACCGGAAGGACATCAAGGGAAGCTATACATCGCCCACTGATAAGAAAGGCCATTATGGCCACTACGGTTTGCCCCTTGGTACGTATAAGGTATCCGTTGAGATCGATGGCAAGGTAGTCGATTCGGTCGACAACGTAAAAACCCGCCTCGGCGATCCGCAAACCATTAATTTCGACCTGCAAAACGCTAAGAAGGAACAGCAGGCAACACAGAAAGCTCTTGAAACGGGAACGCTGACCAAAGAGCAGTCTCAGAAGATGACGACGGAGCAGAAGGCCGCGTTCGAGAAGGCCAATAAGCAGCGCAAGGCCGAGATTGCTAAGAACAAAGACCTGAACGATGCCTACAACGCCGGTAAAGACGCTTTGGCGGCAAAGCAATTCGACGTCGCCGTTACGAGTCTTGAAAAAGCGAATACGATCGATCCGAAGCAGAATGTGATTTGGGCACAGCTCGCCGAGGCCTACATGGGTTTGGCCGGAACTAAGACCGGCGCCGAAGGCGATGCTCCTCGCCAGAAGGGTTTGGAAGCTTACGCCAAAGCTATTGAATTGAAGCCGGACGATCCTTCGCTCTACAACAATTATGCCCTTGCTCTGGTAAAGGCGAAGAAGATTGATGAAGCGCAGTCCAACTTGAACAAGGCCGCGCAGTTGGACCCTCCCGGCGCCGTGCGTTACTACTACAATTTGGGCGCGGTACTTGTGAACGCGAACCAGGGTGCAGCCGCCGGTGACGCATTCAAGAAAGCCATCGCGGCTTATGATCAGGCAAAGGCCGCCGGAGAGCCGCCCGCCGACATCACCAAGAATTACGCAGATTCCGAATATCAGCTAGGCGTGACGATGCTGGAGAAAGCTTCGGTCGACGCGAAGACCGGTAAGACGACTCCCGTGCCGGGTACCGTGGAAGCGTTCAATCGATACCTGGAACTACAGCCGACCGGTCAGCACGCCGAATCCGCTAAAGGCTTGCTGGAGAGCATTGGCGGTACGGTAGCGACGAACTACAAAAATCCCAGCGCTACCGATTCCGCATCCAAGAAGAAGAAGGGCAAGCAGTAGCTCATCGGAGCCGAGCGCTCCACTATGTTCCGCTATCTTTTTCAACTCATCGCGCTATTGCTTTTCTTCGCAATAGCGCGTTCTGTTATTACCTGGGTCATGCGAACGCTGGTCCAGGGCTTCCGCACGACGACCGCGCAGACGCCGCCTGCGCGGTCGAGCGGTTCTTCTGAGGTGATGACATCGGCCGGCGACCTCTATCGTGACCCGGTATGTGGGACATTCGTGCCAGCTAATACCGCTTACGCGCGAACCGTCAACGGCGAGAAGCATTACTTCTGTTCCGCCAATTGCCGGGACCAGTTTTCCGTTACGGCTCGTTAGTGGGCGTTATCTACGAAAGGCAGGAGCTTGTGGCTGTTCGCGCAGCATGGCGCACACAGGGCAAGACGGTAGTCTTCACTAACGGTTGTTACGATCTCCTTCACCCAGGACATGTCCGTCTACTGGAACGCGCTCGATCTCTGGGGGACATGCTTATTCTGGCCCTCAATACGGACTCGAGTGTCCAGCGGCTCAAGGGTCCCACTCGGCCTTTGCTCCACGAATCGGAGCGCGCCGAAATTGCCTGCGGCCTGCAAGCCGTGGATGCCGTTGCGTTGTTCGACGAAGACACACCGCGCGAACTGATCGCGGCTATACTTCCCGACATCCTCATCAAAGGGGCCGATTGGTCTCACTTCATAGCGGGTCGCGAAGAAGTGGAAGCGGCGGGCGGCAAGGTAATGGCTCTGTCGCTTGAACCGGGATATTCCACGACGGGGATTGTGGAGACGATTCTGGGTCGCGCTTCGTAAGCCGCGCTTCGTAAACTAGGCCTTTGATTCATCCATCGATCCGCGAGTTGTTCCTGCGTCTGAATCGCGACCCCGTATTTCAGGAAGCGGTGCGCATGCTCCCCGCGCCTGTGCGCCTTTCTGGTTTGACGCCGACAGCCCGCGCTATCTATTCCGTGCTGCTTTGGCAAGTCACCGAGCGGCCGATTCTCATCATCACCGACGGGAACAAGGAAGCGGAAACGCTGTTTGACGCCATCGAAGCGTTCTTTCCGCTACTGATTTCTTCCGGCGAGCGAGGCCGCCCCCAATTGCTTCCCGCAATCGACGTGCTACCCGGCCAAGCCATGTCGCCGCATGCGGAAATTCTGGAAAGCCGTGCGGTCGCTCTGTGCCGTCTTGCTTCCGAGAAGGTTCCTATCACGGTAACTCCGGTCGCCTCCGCGCTGATGCGCAGCGACACCCCCGACTTTTATCGGCAGCTATATACCACGTTGCGTGTCGGTGACGAGATTCCCCTGGACGATCTGGTACTACATCTCGAAAGCGTGGGGTATGAGAAGCGCGATCCCGTGGAGATGGTAGGCGAATATTCGGTGCGCGGGGGCATTCTGGACGTGTTTTCTCCCGAAGCGTCGCATCCGTTACGGATTGAACTATTCGGCGATGAGATCGAGTCCATCCGGCGTTTCGAAGTGGAGTCGCAGCGCTCCGTGCTGAAGCTGAACGAAGCGACGCTACTCCCGCTCACAGAATTCCAGAAGAGCCGCCCCATGCTCTCGCAACTGACCGCGAAGCTTCGCGACAGCGGGATGTCGTCGCGCGAGTTACCGGTTGACGGCCAACCGTTCGCAGGTTGGGAAATGATGTCGCCGTTGGTGCGCAATCCGCCATCGACTCTGGCTTCCCTTGTAACGAAGCCGCTCATCGTGTGGGATGAGCCGGATCTGACGCGCGCGGCCGCGGAACGACTATGGAAGCGGCTGCAATCCCCGGATCGCGCGCAGTATGTTCCTCCGGAATCCGTTTTTCTGAACTGGGAAGAACTGCGCGAACGTACGGCGGCTGAACAACAGGTGGAGATGCGCGAACTCGATACAGGAGTTGGTGCAATCCATCTTTCCACCCGGCCCGCGATGTCGTTCCATGGCAACATGCCGACAGCGATTGCGGAAGCACGGACGCTGGTGGACGCCGGCCACCAAGTGGCTTTCTTCTGCGCGACAACCGGCGAACTGGAGCGCGTGGCGGATATCTTCCATGAGTATTCGGTTCCGTATCAACTGGGGCTCGATCAAAGCGAATCCACTCCGGAATATCTCGCCAAGCGTCCTTACCTGGCGGGCACGGTCGCAAATATTTACCTGATCCGCGGCAACGTCGCGAAGGGTTGCGGATTCACCCATCAGCGGCTCACGATCTTCGGGTCGGAAGACTTGTTCGATGCGAGCGACCTGGTTGCCAAGCCCTCCACTGGAAAGCAGCATCTCAGCACGTTCTCCGCCGATCAGTTTGACCTGAAGCCCGGCGACTACGTGGTCCATGCCGAACATGGTGTGGCGAAGTTTATCGGGCTGCGCGAAATCCAGCAAGGCGAAGCCAAGGGCGACTACATGGTCCTGGAGTACGCCGGCGAATCCAAACTGTATGTCCCGCTCACGCGCATGGACCTGGTGCAGCGCTTCCGGGGCGCGGGGGAAGGCGCGCCATCGCTGGACCGGATGGGCGGCGCGACATGGAGCCGTACTAAAACCAAGGTCAAAGCGCGTATGCGCGATATGGCGGAGGAGCTGGTTAAGCTCTATGCTTCGCGTCGCATGGCCGAGGGGTTCTCATTCTCGCCCGATAGCAACTGGCAGCGCGAATTCGAAGATGCTTTCGAGTTCACCGAAACACGCGATCAGAAGTCCGCCATTACCGACATTCGCCGCGACATGGAAAGCTCACAGCCGATGGACCGTCTGCTCTGCGGCGATGTCGGCTTCGGCAAGACCGAAGTCGTGATGCGGGCGGCGTTCAAGGCGCTTGGCGACGGCAAGCAGGTGGTGGTCCTCGCTCCGACTACTGTTCTCGCTTTCCAGCACTTCGAGACGTTTAAGAAACGCTTCCAATCGTTCCCGGTTCGAATCGATATGCTCTCTCGCTTCCGAAACCCAAAAGAGATCAAGGAGACGGTGACCGCAATCGCAGAGGGCAAAGTCGATATTGCGATCGGGACGCATCGCGTGCTTTCGAAGGACGTGGAATTCAAAGATCTGGGTCTTGTGATTGTCGACGAAGAGCAGCGCTTCGGAGTCAAGCACAAGGAGCGCCTGAAGGAACTGAAGAGGAGCGTTGACGTGCTCACTATGAGCGCTACGCCGATTCCCCGCACGTTGCACATGTCTCTGCTCGGTCTGTGCGACATGTCGGTGATTGAAACTCCACCGAAAGATCGGCTCGCCATCCAGACTGTGGTTGCGCCGTTCCAGCCGGACTTAATCAAGTCAGCCGTCGAACTGGAAGTTCAGCGCGGCGGCCAGGTGTATTTCGTTCACAACCGCATCGATTCCATCTGGGAGCGCGCCGCGTTGATTCAGGAATTAGCGCCGGGCGTGCGCGTCGGCGTGGGCCATGGACAGATGGGGGAAGCTGCGCTCGAAAAAGTGATGTTCCAGTTCATGCATCATGAGTTCGACGTCTTCGTCTGCACCACCATCGTGGAGAACGGCCTCGATATCCCGATGGCCAATACGATGATCATCGACCATGCCGAAAAATACGGCCTGTCGGAGCTGTATCAACTTCGCGGACGCGTCGGCCGGTCCAACCGGCGCGCTTATGCGTATCTGCTGGTCCCTCCCGATACGGAACTCACCGAGATCGCGCGTAAGCGCCTGGCCGCGCTTAAAGAATTCAGCGATCTGGGGGCAGGCTTCAAAATCGCGGCGCTCGATTTGGAACTGCGCGGCGCGGGCAACCTGTTGGGAGGCGAACAGCACGGCCACATCAACAGCGTTGGCTTCGATATGTACGTTCGTATGTTGGACGACGCCGTTCGCGAGATGCGCGGCGAAGAAGTCGCACCGGAGATTCATTCTTCTCTCAACTTAGGTCTCGACATTCGGATTCCGAACACCTATATCGGGGACGACAATCAGCGTTTGCGAGCATACAAGCTCATTGCAGGCGCGGCACAGCAAGAAGACGGCGATCGCATCGGCAAGGAATTAGAAGATCGCTACGGCCCGGTTCCGGAAGAAGTGAAAAACCTTCTAGACTACTCGCTGCTGAAAACGACTGCGGAGAAGCTCGGCATCGAAAACGTGGAGCGGCGCCACAACATGCTGAATATCAAGTTTCACCAAGAGACCAAGGTGGATGCCGCGCGCCTCATGCAGTTAGTCAGCACGATGCAAGGCGCGCAATTCACTCCCGCCGGTGTGCTGAGAGTGCCCATTGAAGGCTTGCTTGACGCCCCCGGCGTACTCGGCTTCGTACGCGAACAACTATTTGCGCCGCTCGTCTAAATTACCCGAACGAAAGCGAACGCGTCCACTAGCGCCACGTACACCCAAAACACCGTCAACAGGTAATGGATACGGCGGTTCGCGACGTGTCCAACCCAGATGGAGCGGTCGAAGAAAAGCCACTGAATGCCAAGCCGAACCGTCCACAGCAAAGTCATGCCGCCAAGTATGGCGCTGGAAAGCAGTCCCGGTTGCAGCAGGGCATCCGTCATAAACAAAGACAGAGCACCCAGCATCACCAGTAGCATCGCGCTATAGAAACTGTGGACCAGAAAAATATGGCGATTCACAACGGACAGTTTGGCCAAATCTTCCGTCCAGTTCAGCCGCTTTCCAAATCCCGCGTGCGCTAACCCGAGAAGCACGAACAACGCGCCCGAGATGCGTAGATGCCAGATCATGCCGGAGACAATTCGAAAACGTGAACGAATGGCGTGACGGAATACTCCCTGGCAACGTTCAACTTCGCGAATGAGAACCCCTCAAGCCATGTGCTTCTGGATAGAAAGTGTAAAAAACCTGGGCCATACGCCAAGCCATTCGGCAGGTCTCGCAGATGCTCCACGACAACCACCGATCCCCCGGGCCGGACGATCCTTGCCACCTCACTCAAGAATGTATGGCGCGCTTCGACACGTCGGAATTCGTGAGCGCAAAAGATAACGAATACCGCATCGAAGGAGCCGTCGGCAGCGGGAAGGGCGCGCCATGAGACCGCTTCGGCTTTAGCGGCGAGATCCCGCGTTCGTGCGCGCTCGATGGACGGCTCCGTCATCTGCTCGGGATCGTAAACATCGAACACGCGTCCGCCCCCGTCCAACGTGCTGCCTAGAAGAGCAGTCGTCTCGTCCAATCCCGCGTGGATGTTGCACCAAGCCGCAGGTCGAATCTTCAACCAGGAAAACGAATATAACGCCGACCGATCGTATATGTAATGGGACACCGCAAGTGTTCCCAAAGTCCAGAGTGATGCCGCAATCGCTAGCCAGGTAAAGCGGAACGCGGCGAGCAGCACGATTGCAACAAGTGCCGCGGCATAGAAGGTCCAGTTATATGCGACGATCTTTCGCACTCCCTCATACCGACTACGAGGCATGCAACCGCTTTCCTCGTTCCCAGCGATACGGAATGTCTTGGAGATGAAAAGCATTTGCGAGCAGCGACGGCCCCGCGCCGAATCGCGAAAGATAATTAGCCGTCTCCACCTCTACGCGCACCGGCTGAGGGTCCCAGGCTTCGCGAAATCCTCGAACTGCGATGATGCTCCCGGTCTGCCGTTCATAATCGAACGTGTAAGGCAGTGGACCGGCGAACTTGCGCGCGGTTTGCAGGTCGGGAAAAGGGGACCCTTCGGGCAAAGGCGCAGGCATCGAATCGAGATGGGCCGTGATGGTCAAATCCGCAACACCCGCCTTGGTTCGAACCTCCCAACGCAACGACTGTTCCCGCAGTGAGCAACTTGCCCGGCAGTAGCTGTACTGGTAGTGCGTAAACAAGTTCCCCACTCGAACCATCAGTTGCCGGTCGGCATCGCTGCGCAAAATATAGAGCCCACGAAGCGACTTGCCCGCCCGCGCAAAAATCCGGTAACCCGCTAGAAAGAAGTTCTGCCCAAGAAAGCTTGGCAGAAAAGAGGGACGAAGCTTCCTGGTCTCCACCAACGCAATCGCGACGAATGCGAACCCTTCAAACGTGTCGAGAGTCAGCCCCGGAGGAAGCAGCGGCCGCAGCAATTGTTCCGGGTAAGCGTAGGTGAGAACTAACGAATGACCGAAACGCGCTTTCACCGGAAACGGATGCCGCTTCAGAAGATGCAGCATCAGCCGCACATCCAAATCAAAACGATCAAAGCCAAGTTATGAAACACCATGCCGGCCGGATCCGGAATGATTCGGCGCGCCCATAGTAGGCCTCCGGTGTTCATCACTACCAGTAAGCAAATCTGCGTAATCGCGGCGGCGCGTGCATAGGAACCACTCAACACCCAGCAGGCCAGGGCGACCTCCCACCATCCCAGCAGGATCGCGAACTGTTTCGAGCTTCCGCCAAAAACAGGCGACGATGCCATGACTTCTCGATGACGCGGCACTCGGCCCAGAACCTTACACCATAGGCCCTGATAAAGCCAAATACCAGCAATTGCGAAACGCCCGGCCCAGATCGCGGTCATCACCGCCCCTGAACCAGTGTCTCAGGCTACTACTTCGCGCCGGGTCCCGCCTGCTGCCGAACTCTTGCCCAGGCAGTGGTCGCAGTTGCCGCAAAACTCAGCGCTTTGCTCTCCGAAGTAGCGTAGAATCGCGGCGCGGCGGCATCCTACCGTTTCCGCATAAGCGCGCATCTCATCCATCCGCTTCACTTCCGCGGCGTGGCGTTGTTCGTTTTCCTGTCCCGCCGCATGGACGCCGTCGGTAGCGTTCTCGTCAGCGGTGAGCCCGCCATCGGGAGTTTCCGCAATCGCTCCCGCATCTTCTAAACGTTGAACAGCCTTCGCCACCTTGGCTTTCGATAGATGTGTTTCTTCCGCTATCTGTTTCATGGTGACTGGCGCGTCTTTCTCCTGCACCACGCGCGCTATCCGGTCCAACGCTTCTTCATTCACTTTTCCGCCGCCCGCGAAAAATTTGTGAATATTCATATCTTCCGCGCGGTAGAACAAGATTGCTTCCGCCGGTTCGCCGTCGCGTCCAGCGCGACCGATCTCCTGATAATAAGCATCCAACGAATGAGGGATATCGAAGTGGAATACGAATCGAATGTCGTGCTTATCGATTCCCATCCCGAATGCGGAAGTGGCCACGATCACCGGAATCCGTCCGGACATAAACTCGTCTTGGATATAACTGCGCTCCTTGGCAGGCAATCCCGCGTGATAGTGCATCGCGCGAATGTCCCGTTCGCAGATCTCCTGTGCAATTTGCTCCGCCCGTGCACGGCTCGATACATAAACAATGCCTGAGCCGCCTTGCCAACTTACCCGCTTCAGCAAGTCTTCCAGTTTGTCGGTTTTGTTTCGAAACGTCTCGACTCGCAGCCGAATGTTGGGCCGGTCGAAACCTTTCACAATCACATTCGGTTCGCGCATTCCCAACCGCAATGCAATCTCCTCGCGGACTGGCTGCGAGGCAGTCGCGGTCAGTGCAAGAACTCGCGGGTGGCCAAGCGCCTCAATCGCAGCCCCCAACTTCAGAAAGTCGGGACGGAAGTCGTGCCCCCATTCACTGATGCAGTGCGCTTCATCCACCACAAATAACGAGGGCTTCGCTTCCTGAACACGCGCCAGAATTTCGGGCTTGGCGAGTTGCTCTGGAGTCAGGAATATAAACTCTAAATCCCCCGACTCCAATTCGCCCAAAAATTCTTCCTTATCGGCGGCGCGCGTGTGCGAATTTACAACCGCCGCCCCGCCCGCATTGTGAGCTCGGAGGGAATCTACCTGGTCCTTCTGTAGAGCGATCAGCGGCGAAATCACGACCGTTGGCCCATCCAACATCACGGCGGGTATTTGATAGATTGCCGATTTACCGGCACCCGTGGGAAACACAGCGATTGTGTCGATGCCCGCGATGACGGAGTCGATCGCCTCTTTCTGTCCGGGCCGTAACGATTCATACCCGAACGTCTTCTTTGCGGTGGCGGCTACGCGGTCCTTCACGCGTCCACCCCGAGCAAGAAACTTGCCATTTTTCCAAACCTCAGTAGTTCCGCCTGGATAGCGTTCGATTCATTTTTTGTTTCGGTTCAAGCCCGACTGTCGAATGATATTCTTAAGCCGTGGATATCGACCTGGATTCGCTCAAACGCGACATTCTGCAGTATCTGGAAGCCAGCGGATTCGCCGTATTCCGTAACTATTCCGGCAGTCTGGAAAGCCTGCCTATGCTCGGCTGGGACACCGACGCTTATCCCGATTACCGCATGTTCCTGGAGACCGCAAAAAAAGTAAACGCGAATCTGATTCTGTTTGCAGCCGCGCAGTTCGATGTCAAAGAAGAGATCGACGGACAATTGGAAGATTTGGAAACTTCGGAACTCCCCCGCGACGATCGTCGCAATTACGAGCGCCGCCTGAAAGAATATCGTAAGCACGATGGCGCGACCTGCGCCATCGAAATGGCCTTCGACTATAACAGCCGGTTTTACATCTACGAAGTTGCTTCGGACTGGTACGAGGAATTCATGGAGCTTACCGAAGAACTCGAAACGATGCTTCCGCCGAGCATCGAAGAGGACGAATCCGGAATGGGCGGATTCTATTCCAATAACTGAACGCCGCTGGGTCCTCCCGCGCGATGTCTCCGGCGCTGATGAACTAGCCGCGGCGTTGGGGATCTCCCCCGCAATCGCGAGGTTGTTGATAGGACGTGGTTACGGAGAGGCGGCCGCCGCACGCCAGTTCCTTGCGCCGAAGTGGCAAGACCTTCATTCCCCGCATCTGCTTTTGGGTATGGATGCCGCGCTGGAACGTCTGCGCCGCGCCATCAGAGATGGCGAGAAGATTCGCATCCACGGCGATTATGACGTGGACGGAACCACGTCCACCGCAATCCTGAAGACCGCGATTGAACTAGCCGGCGGCCAGGCAAGTTTTCATATTCCGCATCGATTGAAGGACGGGTACGGCATCTCGCTCACCGCGGTTGACGCGTGCGTGGGCGACGGTGTGAAGCTGATGATCAGCGTGGACACCGGTATCCGGGCCGCCGCGGTATGCAAGCGCGCCGCTGAATTCGGCATCGACGTTATTATTACTGACCACCATCTTCCCGATACCGAACTTCCCGCCGCGCATGCGGTAATCAACCCGAATCAACCCGGATGCACTTATCCGAACAAGAACCTGTGCGGTGTGGGAGTTGCGTTTAAATTAGTCGCTGCTCTGCTTGGTTCGCTCGGCTGGCCGGATGCGAAGTTAGACCGCGTGCTTCGCTCCTTTCTGAAGATGGCCGCGATCGGCACCGTGGCCGACGTGGTTCCACTCACGGGAGAAAATCGCGCCATCGTAAAGCACGGATTAGCTGCCCTTACCGATGTCCGCAGCCCTGGGTTGCAAGCGCTATTCGCAGTCTCCGGACTGGCCCCCGGCTCCGCGCCATCCGCGCGCCAGATCGGCTTCCAGATTGCGCCGCGCATCAACGCCGCCGGCCGTATGGCAAGTGCCAACGACGCGGTGGAACTCTTTCTTACGCAGGACGCCTTCCGCGCCCAAGCCATCGCTGCGCAGCTTCACGAGCACAACACAGCACGCCAGGCGGAAGAAGCTGCGGTTACGGAAGCAATTCTTGAACACTGTGTCGCCGCCCCGGTAAGCGACCGCTGCTTCGCGCTAGTCTTCTCCGCCGAAGGCTGGCATCGCGGCGTTCTTGGCATTGTGGCAAGCCGGCTGGTGGATCGCTTCCATCGCCCTGTATTCGTTTTGGGAGAAGAGAACGGCAGAGCGACGGGATCCGGACGCAGCATCGCCGGATTTCATTTGCTGGACGCTCTCGATGCTATGCCGGATCTCTTCGTCAAGTATGGTGGCCACAGCCACGCCGCCGGCCTCACTATCCAAGCAAGTTCGGTTGAAGAATTTCGGTCGCGTTTCAATGCTTACGCGCGTAGCAAGTTGAGTCCGGACGACCTGCGGCCATCCATCGAAATCGACGCTTTCGCATCGATTCCCGAAATTAACGACACGCTCTACGCCGGCCTGGATGCCCTGGAACCTTTCGGCCATAGCAACCCCGCGCCGGTGTTTGCAGCGATGGGTGTGGATGTCGCTGGCCCCATCACGTTCATGAAGGAAAAGCACATCCGGCTACCATTGCGGCAAGGGGGCCGAACCTTTTGGTTTAAAGGCTTCCACTTCGCCGAGCGTGCCGATGAACTTCCCATTGGACAAAGGCTGGACGTTGCCTTCACGCTGGAAGAGGATCGGTATAACGACCGGTGGTCGCCCGTTATTCGCGATTTCCGTCCCGCTTCCCAATAATTATGCCGACTCTCTCCGGATTACTCGCGCTTGCGGTTGGATCGGGTATCAATCTCTACGCGACTTTGCTAACCGTGGGGCTCTGCATTCGATTTGGATGGCTCACCGGTTTGCCCCCGGAACTCGGAATCTTATCGCATCCCATCGTGCTGGCAATTGCTGGATTTTTCTACGCCGCGGAATTCATTGCCGACAAGATTCCGTTCTTCACGCCGATTTGGGATGGTTTCCACACGTTCATCCGTCCTCTAGGCGCGGCACTACTAGCCGCGCAAGCCACTAGCCATCTCAGCCCGGAAGCCCGGATTGCGGCAACGCTGTTGAGCGGCACCGTCGCGCTGGGAACGCATTCAGCAAAGATGGGCGCGCGCTTGGCAGCCCACACGGTTCCCGATCCGGTTACGCATTCGGTGATCAGCATCGGCGAAGATATCGGAGTCGTCGCTCTGA
>CAXSIG010000030.1:12262-18820 GCA_964237255.1 uncultured Bryobacteraceae bacterium | reverse complement strand
TTCCGTCTCTGCGACTTTTTCGATTACATTGCCGGGACCAGCACCGGTGCGATTATCGCCGCCGGTCTAGCGCGCGGCATGTCCGTCCGTGGGCTCATTTCCTTCTATAAAGAGTCCGGGCGGGACATGTTTGAGAAGGCCCGTCTCGACAAGCGGCTTCTCAGCTTTTTTACCGCCGATCCGCTTCGTAAGCGACTTCAGGAAGCGTTCAACACGGACGAAGGGGCCGCTTACGATGCCAATGTTCCCGATACGAATCTCTCTCCCGAGCACCTTCGATGCCTGCTTCTTGTAGTGACGCGCAATACCACCACCGACTCTCCCTGGCCGATTTCCTCGAATCCGGCGGCTCGCTATAACGATCCATCTCGTCGCGACTGTAATCTGCGCATTCCTCTTTGGCAGCTTGTACGCGCCAGCACCGCGGCCCCAATTTACTTCCCGCCGGAGATTCTCCGATGGGACCCTGCCGACCCGCTGAAAGCCTTTACTTTCGTAGACGGGGGAATGACTCCTTATAACAATCCGGCATTCCTTCTTTTCCGAATGGCCACACATCCTTTGTACCGGCTGGAATGGAAAACAGGCGAAAGAAATTTGCTTCTGGTGTCGGTCGGAACGGGTACAGCGGACACCCTCAGTTTTAAAACAAATGTCAATCTGGTTTCTAATCTTGCGGGTTTACCTTCCACCCTCATGCACGGTATCCAAGTCGAGCAGGACATCAATTGCCGCATCACAGGCCGCTGTACCCACGGGGACTTCATTGATCGCGAACTCCGTGATCTCACCTGTCGCGATGCAGGCATCGACTGTTCCGTAGATGACTGGCGCGACGCTTCCCCCATTCCTCTCGACCGCGACATGGGCCGCGCTTTCCTTTACGCCCGCTATAATGCCGATCTTTCCGCCAGTGGTCTTGAGGCGCTTGGCTGCGGCAACATGGATCCCGAAAAAGTGCAGAAGCTTGACGGGATTGACCAGATCGATAATCTGCTTGCCATTGGTCGCAGTGCCGGGCAGAAAGTTTCGCTCGAACACTTCGGGTCCTTCGCCACGGACACAGGTGCGTCATGAGAGCGTTCATCATTCGTCCTTTCGGCACTCGGAAGGGTGTGGACTTCAATGACGTTGAAGCGAGACTGATCGGCCCTGCTCTACAGAAAATAGGCGCGGAAGGCAGAACTACCGGACAGATTCTGGAAGGCGGCAATATCCGCATCGACATGTTTCAACAGCTCCTGATCGCGGATCTGGTGATCGCCGATATCACGACCAACAATCCAAACGCGTTCTATGAATTGGGCATCCGTCACGCGCTTCAAGAGAAGAAGACCTTTCTGATCCGCGCCAAACTGCCGCGCGCGCAAACCGTTGAGGACCTGAAAGAGGCGGATGTCCCGTTTGATCTGAAGACCGACCGCTACTTTGAGTACGACCCCGTTGATCCCGCCGCCTCGCTCGATAACCTTACGGAAGCCCTTCGCGACACAGCCGCTAGCAATCGCCAGGATAGTCCCGTCTTTCTCTCGTTGCCTAACCTGAAATCGCAACCTCGCGAACGCTTCATTCCGGTGCCGCTCGGTTTTGGCGAGGAAGTGCAGCGGGCCGAAAAACTGAACGACGCTCGCAAGTTGACTCTGCTTGGCCTGGAAGCGCGAGGCTTTCCCTGGGAATCCACAGGGCTGCGCGTGGTGGGACGCGCCTTGCTGCTCATTAAGCGTTTCGGGGCCGCCAAAACCGCGTGGGAGAACTTGCGCGACCTGGATGAAAACGATCTGGAAGCGAATGTCGCCTTGGCGAATATCTACCAGCGCTTAGATGACCTTGTCAGTTCAGATCAGGCGCTGGAGCGCGCGCTCAAGGTAGCCACGGACCCGTGCGACCTTGCTGAGATTTACGGTCAGCTGGGCCGAAATCAAAAGGATCGATGGATCAGATCTTGGGCCACCTCGCCCACAACCGAAGAAAAGGCCAAGAAAGCTCTGGATTCACCGATGCTTTTGGAGGCTTACCAGCAGTATCTGAGCGCCTATCGGCAGAACCTCGATTCCTACTATCCCGGTGTCAATGCGCTCTTTTTCGCGATTATCATTCTTGAGTTGGCAGGCAGATATCCGGAAATTTGGAACGGTCCATTTAATAATGACGCGGACGCGGACCGTGCGTTAACCGGAATCAGGCGGAAACGCGATCAAATCTCCCACGCACTTCAACTCCGCTTCGATGAAGCAGATGCGCCCGACGTGGAAGGTACGAAGCGGGACATGTGGCTCCTCAGCAGCGCCGGAGATCTCAATTTACTGATACAGCCCCCGAACCCCCGGCGTGCCCGGTTCTTCTATAAGAAAGCGGCCGATGTAGGCGGCAACTTTGTTCTTGATTCCGCTCGCAAACAACTTGTGCTGCTGACCCAACTGGGCGTTCTGCAAACCCACATCGAGGAAGCGCTCACTGCTTTCCCCCCAGAGACTGCGGCGATCCAGAGCAATCGCGTGGACCACGTATTGCTTTTTACCGGGCACCGTATGGATGCGGCTAATCGAGCGACACCACGTTTCCCACCGGGCAAGGAAGGCGTCGCCCGGGAGGCAATTCGTGCGGCTATTCTGGCGGAAAAGGAGACGACAACCGGCTCTACGGTCGGGGTGGCGGGCGGGGCGAACGGAGGCGATATTATATTTCTCGAAGCCTGTGACGAACTCGGAATTCCAACCGAGATGTTGCTGGCATTGCCGGAGTTCCCATTCATTGCCGCCAGCGTGGACAATGAGGACCCAAGTTGGCTCCGCCGATTCCGTTCGCAAATGCTCAAGCATCCGGACGCTCCCGTTCTCACGGAAACCGCCGAGCTGCCCAAATGGTTGCAGATGAAACGAAGCTATGACATATGGCAGCGAAATAATCTTTGGTTGCTGAGCGAAGGCCTTTGCATCGCCCCACGCAATTTGACCCTGATCGCACTTTGGGATGGTGAAACGGGCGATGGACCCGGTGGCGCCGAACACATGGTCAAATTGGCCAGGGAACGTGGAGGCCGTGTAATTTGGCTGGATACCAAGAAGCTTTTTGCGTTGAACGCGTAGGTAGCCATTCATGGAATGCGGACGGTCGAGAACCGTAATAGTTTTCCGTTATCTTTCGGCAATTCCGCACTGTGACTTTCCAGTAGTTTGTTTCTCCTATTTGCTTTCGATAATCAAGAATATGGTGTATCGAAAAGCGTGCAATCGTATTGTTCTGTTATCGGCTTTGCTGGCATCGGGCACTGGATCCCTGATAGCGCAGTGCGACACCAGCGGCTTTTGGCATACCAGCGGGAACAAGATCCTGGACCAGAACGGCCAAACCGTTCGGATCTCCGGAGTGAACTGGTACGGCTTCGAGACTATCGATTACATCGCACACGGGCTATGGGCGCAGGATTACGAGTCCATCCTGAATACGGTGAAGAGCCAGGGCTACAACACGATCCGCGTCCCATTTTCCAATCAGATGGTGGAACAGAATCCGGTTCCGTCTAACTTCACGACTTCCGGCGGGAAGAACAGCGATCTGCAGAACCTGCATTCGCTCGATATCCTCGATAAAATCATCGGTTATTCGAAGCAAATCGGGCTTCGGATTATTCTGGACAATCACAGGTCGGAGGCTGGCAACAGCGCGGAAGACAACGGGCTTTGGTACACGTCGGCTTATCCGGAATCGCAATGGCAAGCCGATTGGGTGAAACTCGCTACCAAGTACGCCTGTAATTCAACGGTGGTCGGCTACGACCTTCGGAACGAGCCGCATAACAATGCAAGTTGGGGTTCGGGCGACCCTTCCACCGATTGGCGCTTGGCGGCGCAAAACGCGGGGAATAAAATTCAGGCGGTCAGTCCGAACGCACTGATTTTTGTAGAAGGAATACAGGCTTATAACAACGACTACGATTGGTGGGGCGGCAACCTGGAAGGGGCGGGGCAATATCCGGTGACGCTCGGCGTTGCGAATCGTGTTGTCTATTCCGCGCACGATTACGGCCCCAATTTGTCTGGACAACCGTGGTTTAACGGCAGCACTACGTACAACAGCCTGGTCCAGACATTCACCCAAAAGTGGGCCTACCTTTCCCTCCAAGGCATCGCACCCGTGTGGGTGGGCGAGTTCGGAACTACAAACAACGCGTCCGATCTTCAGAACAACGCCGCTGGGTCGCAAGGCCAGTGGTTCCAGAGCCTGGTTCAGTTTCTGGGACAGAATCCAAACATCAGTTGGACCTACTGGGCGCTAAACGGCGAGGACAACTACGGCTTGCTGAACAGCAATTACGATTCGACGCCGGCCAGCGCCACCAAGCAACAGATGCTTGCTTCCATTCAGTCCGCTTCCGGCGGCGGCTCCACCACACCCAACTTCACAGTGAGCGCCACCACGGGGTCTCAAACCGTAACAGCCGGCGGCACGGCGCAGTACGGTATTTCGGTCGCCGCACAGAACGGATTTACCGGTCCGGTGTCGTTCAGCGTATCGGGTGTGCCCGCTAACGCGACCGGCACATTCAGCCCTGCGTCGATCACGACATCGGGATCAACTACCTTGACGGTTGTTACAGGCAGCGGGACCGCAACTGGGAACTACACGCTCACGGTGAATGCCATGAGCGGTAGCTTAACTCGTTCGACAACCGTGGCGCTAATCGTCAACAGTGTTCCGGTTCCCGATTTCAGCATCACCGCAAACCCGAGTTCAGCGACTCTGACCGCGGGCAGTGGCGCGCAGGTAAGCATTACCACCGCCGCCACGAATGGCTTCAACGGAACTGTGACCTTGTCTGCTTCAGGACTTCCGGCTGGAGTAACGGCTTCGTTTGCGCCGGCGAGCGTAAACGGTTCCGGTGCTTCCTCGCTGACGCTTGTTTCCAGCGCATCGACCACGGCTGGAACCTACCCGATTGCAGTAAAGGGAACCAGCGGTAGTTTAAGTCACACCACAACCGTGACTTTGATCGTCCAATCGGCGCAGAGTGGGGGAGGCGGCTGTCTGGTCACCTGGCAGGTCTATAGCGATTGGGGACAAGGCTTCGTTACCGGAATCACGGTTACTAACAAAGGCTCATCAGCGATCAACGGCTGGACGCTCGCCTGGACTTTCACCGGAAATCAGCAAATTACCAACTTATGGAACGGCATGCTGAGTCAGAGCGGACAATCGATTCGTGTGGCAAATGCGTCTTACAACACCACGATCACGGCAGGCGGCAATCAGATGTTGGGCTTCCAGGCGGCGTACAGCGGGACGAACCAACGACCCGCTACGTTCACGCTCAACGGCCAGACTTGCGCTTCGAATTGAGGAGTTAGTTGCTTTCGATCACGTCGCGGAGGTTCTGCGGATATCTGTTAACAAGATGTGGATACGCTTCAGCGAGGCGCACCAGATCAAGCTCATCCTTTTTTCGCTTGCTGAAGCGGCGTGCAGGGTCGGTATAAGCCCAAAGTTTTCCCTGTACCAGGTCGTCCAGACAAGCGATTTGCGCACTGATGATGCCGAGAACTCCTCTCTTTACCGATCGCGAAGGGAAGTCGTTGTATCGCGGATCTTTCGCGAACTGAATGCGCAAGCTACTGACAGTTACCGATAACTCGCGCTCCAGGTGAGAAGAATCCGCGGAAGCGACTGCAAAGTGCGCGTCCACGGTATAAACAGGTTCCACATAGCAATTTACTGCGAGGCCGCCGATGAGGCAACAAGGCCCACACCGCTGTGCGATTTCGATGACGCGCCCGAAGTCTGTCGCGCCCCCTTTTGTCGTCAATTCGAAAACCTCAACGGCAGTCACGGTTTACTTTGCGACACTGTCGCGCGGAAGGAGCGCTCTGTATCGTCTTTGGGGTCGGTGGACACCGCTTGATCGCGCCAGATCCATCGCATGATCTCGGGAAGAATTTGGCCGCCCATTTTTTGACCGTGCTTATTCATTCCCCAGGCGTAATTGATTTCGTAGCCTTTCTCGGTCAGCGCGTCCTTTAATCGAACGTTTTGATAAAACCAGTCGCGCGTTTGGTCGTACTGTCCCCCAGGACGCTGGCCGCGATTGTCGTTCCGTCCATCCTGCATAAAAATACGGATCGGCTTCTTTTCGGCTTTGCGAATCAACTCCGGATAAACGTGTCCACCGCGTATGTTGGTGAAGCTGCCGATCAGGCTAATTACCTTGTGGAACTGTTCCGGCCGTTGCCAGGCTACCGTCCAAGCCGCAATCGCGCCCGAACTGGCTCCCCCGATGGCGTGTTGGTCCGGGTCTTTCGAAACGTTATAGTTTTTGTAGATTTCAGGCAATAATTCATCGACGACTACGCTGGCGTACTTGTCGTCCACCGTGTTGTACTCCGTCGGACGATTGGTGGTCTTGTCACCCCACTCACTCAACGTCGGTTCGGGCTGTTCCGGCGTTCGTCCAGGGCGAACACCGCGCGTCAAAGGGATGCAGAATGCGAACCCGCTCACCTACGCCCAGTGCGTTTAGTTTCGTCACCGCTTCCTGTTTGGCATCGTACACCAGCGCCCGGCTTG
>CAXSIG010000030.1:11309-12252 GCA_964237255.1 uncultured Bryobacteraceae bacterium | reverse complement strand
GTATCTCGCGGCGCTCGATCAAATTGTCCACCACGTTCTCCGCTCGGACGTCGCCGGCTTGGTTCATGAATGCCTGACCGTCGTTCCAGATCATAAGCGCGGCAGGCTTTGCGGCATCGTACTGAGCCGGCACATAAACATAGTAGGTGTGCTGCGTACCCGGATACGCTTTGCTCGGCAGGGTGAACGGACCTTTCAGGTCACCCTTCGGCACGCCGTCTTGCGGCAGGGAGGCCGGTCCCAGCCGGTAATGAATGTCGGGATTCGGCGTTTGCGGGGTCTGCGAGAACACAAGTGAGGTAGCCGCGAACAGAAGTGATTTGAGGTTCATGGCTATTGCGGTATCGGACGACCCATCTGTTTATAGATGCCTTCGATGGTCGCGACATTTTCCTGTGCCTTCTTGTTCTGGGGGTCGTACTTCAGTGTTTCGCGATAGGCGCGCAAAGCTGTGGTGTAGCGAACCCGGGGCGGCGCGGAATCGTCATACATGAACGCATCGGCCTTGGCCATGTTAGCCTCCGCGAGCGCTTTCTTTACTTCTGGTTTCGGCTTGGCTTTGTAGTTTGTTTCCAACTCGGAGATCGCTTCATCGTATTTCTTTTCCGCCAATTTCTTGTGAGCGGATTCAATGACGGGATCGGCTGCAATCGCGGTAATTGCGAAAGCCGCCGCCATCGTGAAAGCACGGATTTTCATAACGCCATCATATGCGATTCCTCGCCTGTTTACCCACAATCGCAGCCATCGCAGCAGCCGTCACAACAACCCTCGCTACACCCCTCTCCGCACCAATCGCCGCAAAAGCAGGAGGAACAGCCGCCGCCGGATTTCGCGGCCTGAGTGGGCGGTGGCGCTCCGGGTACGGAAGCGAAGACCGCTCCTAGCGCCATGGCATTCAGACCCAGCCCCATCAAATGGCGCCATGATTCGGCGCCGCGCG
>CAXSIG010000030.1:0-11299 GCA_964237255.1 uncultured Bryobacteraceae bacterium | reverse complement strand
GATGCGGAATCACGTATGCGGCCACCGCGGCGGTCGCAAGCACTACCGCTCCCTTCATCGCTCCCCCATGTTCCCGCTCACGCATCTGCCGCGCGAAACGAACCGCACTTCGCCATCGTTCCCCGGCGCTTGCAGTGCAACGGTTTTGGTGAATGCGCGGTTTCAGCCCCAGCCGCTCCTCAACACGCGTCCTCACTCGAATCGCCAACTCGGGAGGCAACCTGCTCTCCAAATCCCGCAAGCCCGCCAGGACCTCTCGACTGCCATCCAACCCAGGAAACCGGCGGAGCGGGTTGAAGTTTCCGGATTGCGTGTCCCTCGCCAAGTCTTCGAAAGCGTCCAGAACGTAAATCAGATGTCCGAACGCAAAACCGGTGTCGTAGAACGATGACGACACATCGCTGCGGCCCACTAGCTTGGCGCCGTGTTCGAAAAACAGCGCAGTCGTCACAGCCGTCGGCTTGGCCACACAGTGCAGCGACGTCGCGCTATTCTCCCGCTCTCTCTGGCTTTCCAGAATCCGGATCACGTCATCGATCGGAAACTCCCACTTTCGGAGTTGTGATTCGGCTCGCCGGTACCGTGGCGAGAGAAACCGCCGCAGGACGCGCCAGCGCACACCCGGCGAATCGTGAACGTGATCGTCAACTCGAAAGTAGGCCAGCACCAAAGCCGCGGCAGCCGCAAAGTCCAACGCAAGCGGAACCTCTTCCGGACCAGGCAACCGCAAACAGTTGAATGATCGGTATGCGGCGCCGTCCAACTTTGGAGTGCTTAAGGTTGCCAGCAGTTCCGCCAGGAAAACGGCATCGTGATTGAGCAGCATTCTCGATTGATGGCCGTACCGCGCGCCCATGGTCTTGCACGTGCCACAGTACATCTCGCGCGACGCGCCTTTCATCAGACCGAACATGCGAACCAGTCTACTCAAAACCGAACGAGCGGAACCTAATGCCTGAAGGAAATGAGTTACATCGGCATGCCGACCTGCAACAGGAGTGGTTCGGCGGTCGCATAGTTACCGTCGATGCGCCAAACGGCCGCTTCGCCGAGGGTGCTGCCCGCTTGAACCGGCGCAAATTGCGTAGGGTCGACGCGTATGGAAAGCACCTCTTCTATGACTTCGGCCCGGGCCGGCAGCTCCACGTGCATCTTGGGTTATACGGAAAGTATCGGTCGGGCGAGATGCCGTACCCGGAACCGAAAGGTGCGTTGCGCCTGCGCATCTCGGATAAAGCGAATTGGCTCGAATTGCGAGGACCCACGGCGTGCGATGTTCTGTCCGACCAAGCTCGTACCACGTTGCTCGCCCGCATCGGTCCCGACCCCTTGCGCGATGACGCGGATGCCTCGCTTGCCATCGCCCGGATTCGGAAATCGCGCGCTCCCATCGGGGCGCTCTTAATGGATCAGTCGGTTATTTCCGGGATCGGTAATATTTACCGGGCCGAACTGCTTTATCGAGCCAAGCTTCATCCGCTGACGCCCGGCGCTTCGGTCACCACCCGCACTCTGCAAAAGCTCTGGGCGGATGCAAAGGTCCTGATGACGGCGGGCATGGTGGATCGCCGAATCGTGACTACTCGACCAGTTGACCGGCCGCACCCGAAAGGCCGCGCTCGTCGTTTTGAGACCCATTACGTTTACCGTCGCAAAGGCGTGCCGTGCTTTGTATGTGGAACCGAAATCGAAATGAAGCCGTTTGTCGGGCGCAAGCTGTTCTGGTGTCCGGGCTGTCAACTGGAACTTACTCCACAGGAATCGTGAGGTCGATGCGGACTTGGCGCTTTTCGTTAAACTTGGACAGCGTAACCGGCTTGGACCACCATCTCTTATAGTGCGCCTTGAGAACGAAGTCGACATCCGGGCTAAGTTGATTGAACACATAGCCACCGGCATCGCGGGCTATGTAGCTTCGGACTTCTAAGCTGACCGTGTTTTCGCATTGCACCACGGTCCCAGGCAAAGCATTGCCCGCGGCGTCGGACACCGTTCCACTTACCGATCGCGCCTTCTGCCCCATGGCCAAACCCGCCAATAAAGCCACGAACACGGCCCGCTTCATACTTCGATTCTCGCACCCCCTTGCTATCCTGAAGGAGCATACATGTCGGTTAAAGTAGCTATCAATGGGTTCGGCCGAATCGGCCGCAACGTGGTCCGCGCGGGCCTTCACAATAAGGAGATCGAATTCGTCGCGGTTAACGACCTCACTGACACAAAGACGCTCGCTCACCTCACCAAGTACGACTCCATCATGGGAGGGCTCAAGGAAGACGTTCACGCAGAGGGCGACACGATCACCGTCGGTCCGCGCAAGATCAAAGTTTTCGCGACGAAGGATCCCGCCGAAATCGATTGGCCGAGCGTAGGGGCGGATATCGTCGTCGAATCGACCGGCCGCTTTACGGATGGAAATGACGCGAAAAAGCATCTACGCGGAAGCGTCAAAAAGGTCATCATCTCGGCGCCCGCAAAAAATGAAGACCTGACCGTGGTGCTCGGAGTGAACGACAAGATCTATGACCCGGCGAAGCACCATATCATCTCGAATGCAAGTTGTACCACTAACTGCTTAGCGCCGGTTGTGAAAGTGTTGCATGAGAAATTTGGAATTCTAAAAGGCAACATGACGACCGTTCACTCCTACACGACGCGCCCGCGCCGCCGCGATCAACATGATTCCAACAACCACAGGTGCTGCGGTCGCTATCGGACTGGTCATGCCGGAACTGAAGGGCAAGCTGGACGGATATTCTTTGCGTGTTCCCACTCCCGACGTCTCTGTCGTGGATCTGGTTTGCGTAACCGGCAAGAATGTAACGGCTCAAGAGATCAATGATGCACTCAAGGCAGCGTCCGAGGGTGAGTTGAAGGGGATTCTTAGCTATACGGCCGATCCTGTAGTGTCAAGCGACATGCTGGGGAATCCGCACAGTTCCATCGTGGACAGCGATTTGACGAAAGTGATGGATGGAAACTTGGCGCACGTCGTGTCTTGGTACGACAACGAATGGGGCTATTCCAACCGCGTTGTCGATCTCTGCGTGTTTTTGAGCAAGAGTTTATAATACGGTTGATGACCATAGACGAGAGGCTTGAAGCACTTACAGGTGTTGTCGAGACTTTGGCCGCCTCTGTCGTCGCTCACGATAACCAAATCGAAGCACTTCTCGAATTTACCGAGCGTAATACTAGAAACATTGAGAAGTTGTCGCGCGAGTGGCAGGCATATCTGACCACCATCCATCCCAAACAGTAAACTTGTAAACTCCTGGTTAAAGCCGCGTAAGGCGGGTAACATTTGGTTTTCTGGTATAGTCTTGTTCACTATGAAAACTCGGATTTTATCCGTCCTCGCACTTCTCACCGCTTCCGTTTTCACCCTCGCCGCTGCCGACGTTACTGGTAAGTGGACGGCGGAGATGCCCGGTCGCGACGGCAACACCCAGACCAGCACTTTCGATCTGAAAGCTGACGGCTCCACCCTTACCGGCACTGTGGCTGGCGGTCGTGGTGGCGAACAGCCCATCATGAATGGAAAAGTTGATGGGAGCAACATCATGTTCAGCGTCACCCGAAAAATGCAAGACAACGAAATTAAGGTGAACTATAAGGGTGTGATGTCAGGCGACACCATCAAGTTCACCAGCGAAGTGGAAGGCCGCGACCGTAAGCAGGAGTTTACTGCCAAGCGTTCCGCCACCTAAAGTTCGTTCCGCAAAAAAAACCTGGAATCGATGAAGGCCGGTCTCCTCTTACTTGCCGGGGCGGCGCTCGCCCTAGCGCAGGATGGTGTTGTTCGCTCAAACGGGCAACCAATTCCGGGCGCGACTATTATTGCTACCGCAGGCACGCAAAAATTTAGCGCGCTGACGGATGAGGATGGCCGGTATCACTTTAAGGTGCTGCCGCCGGGCGAGTGGACGGTTGAGATTGATAGCTTTGGCTTCGTTTCTCAGAAAAAGACCGTTACAATCGCCTCGACGGCCGCCAGTATTGATTGGGCGCTGGAGTTGAAACCGAAACCCGCGGGGCCGCCACCGGCATTTGCGCAGCGCCGTCCTGGCGCTCCAGGTCAGGGTCAACGGCCGGGATTTCAAAGTGTCACGCTGAACCAGGCTGCGGAGGAGGCTCAAATCGCCGCAACGCCGGATCCTCCTGTTACACCCGATACAGCAACCAGTAGTGAGGCGTTTGTAGTCAGCGGAAGTTTGACTCAAGGACTCTCCCAGGCACGTCCGGAAGATGCGTTTCTTCTTGCCGGCGTTCAAGGCGGGGGACCGGGTGGGCCGGGTGGGCAATTCGGTAGTCCGGATGGCGCTGCTCCTCAGAATGGACCCGGCGGCTTCGGCGGCAGAGGTGCCCAGGGCGGCGGCGGACCCGGGGGTGGAGGCCCTGGTGGCGGTGGTGGTTTCGGAGGTGGTGGCGGTTTTGGTGGTGGCGGTGGCGGGTTCGGTGGTGGAGCTGGCGGCCGGGGCGGCCCCGGTGGTGCTCGTCGAGGCCCACCTCAAGGGCAACGGGGAATGGGCCGGCCGAACTTCGGAAACCGCGCAAGTAGGAATCGTCGCAATCGGATTACCGGCCAAGCTAGTCTCAATGTCGGTAACTCAGAATTCAACGCCCGGCAATATTCGCTGACTGGTATTGAGACGCCTAAATTGTCTTACGGCTCAGCGCGTATGGGGCTGTCTTTGGGCGGTCCTCTTATTATTCCGAAACTGATCCATAGCGAAAATACTTTCTTTTTCGTCAATTACAACGGCAATCGCAGCCGGACCCCGTACGATCAATTTGCAACTGTTCCTACCGATTTAGAACGAGCCGGTAACTTTTCGCAGTCCGCGCTTACGACAGGCGGCGTAACTGTTTATAACCCCCTCACAAATCAACCGTTCGCAGGCAACATTGTTCCTGCCTCTCTCATTGATCCCGCCGCGCTCAAATTGCTCACCTATATCCCTCGCGCGAATCAACCGGGCAATGTCCAGAACTATCAAATCATCCGGTCTGTTCCCAACAATAACGATAATTTGAATGCCCGTTTTAACCGCTCGGTTACTAAGCGAGACCAACTTAGTCTCAACACGAATTTTCAGCATCGCGATTCGCATCCGCAGCAGTTGTACGGGTTTAGCGATAAAAACACGGGCTTCGGAACTTCGGCTACTCTCGGTTGGGTTCATACGTTCAACGCGCGCCTTCTAAATAGCGCGAACGTGAATTACAGTTTCAACCGCAACGAAACGGATTCCTTCTTTTCTTATGGACCCGATGTCGCAGCGGCTTTCGGCATTAATGGCACGTCACGAGATCCCATCAATTTCGGACCTCCCAACCTGTCTTTCACCAACTTTGGATCACTAAACGATTCCAGTCCGAGCCTGACCCGCAATCAAACCGTCGGTGTGACTGATGCGGTTACGCTGGTTCGAGCGAAGCACACTTTCGTGATCGGCGCTGACTATCGTCGACAACAGTTCAACATTCGGACGGATTCGAACGGGCGCGGGTCGTACTCGTTCTCCGGCCTGCTGACCAGCGCCTTCGATGCCAATGGGCAACCGCTGGCGAACACAGGGTACGATTTCGCGGATTTTCTGTTGGGCAAACCGCAATCCAGTTCGGTTCGTTTTGGGACCAACTCGAACTATTTTCGCGGCTCGGTTTATAACGCGTATGTCACAGACGATTGGAAGTTTCGTCCCGGTCTGACCTTCAACCTTGGGCTTCGGTATGAGTATTTCACTCCTTATCACGAGAAGTACGGACATATTGCTAATCTCGACATCGCACCCGGATTCACCGCTGTTGCGGTTGTCACTCCCGGACAGACTGGGCCGTATACAGGAAAATTTCCGGACGCGTTGATTAATGCGCAGAAGGACCATTTCTCGCCCCGTACGGCTTTGGCGTGGAAGCCATGGGTAAAGAAGCAGACGCTGATCCGTATGGGCTACAGCATCTTCTTCAACGGAGCCATCTACTCACAGTTCACAGGACGCCTGGCTTCCCAGCCGCCGTTTGCGACCACTGCCTCATTAACCACCAGCTTGGCTCAACCTTTGACGATTGAGAACGGATTCGCGCTTCGCGCGCTGGAATCGATCACCAACACGTACGCGATTGATAAGAACTACGATCCGGGTTACATCCAGACATGGAATGTATCCGTTCAGCAAAACCTGCCGTACCAGTTGTTCCTGGAGTTGAGCTATAACGGCACAAAGGGGACTCGGCTCGATATTCAGCGCTTGCCGAATCGCTCAGCGAACGGATCGCCGCTCACTAGCGAACAACGGCGGCAAATCGGCAACGCGGTTGGGTTTACGTATGACACTTCGGATGGAAACTCCATCTACCACGCGATGCAGTTCCGATTGCAGCGGCGGTTTTCGCGGGGACTATCGTCAACGCTTCTGTACACATTCTCGAAGTCGATTGATGACGCTTCGAGCATTGGCGGAGGAGCGGCGGTGGTGGCTCAGAACGATCAGGATATTAGCGCGGAGCGAGGACTCTCCAGCTTTAACCAGACCCACGTCCTGAATCTTAACTTCATCTATAGTTCTCCCTTCGGTGAAAACGGCGTAATCAAGACTAGTGGATGGAAAGAGAAGCTATTGAGAGATTGGCAGTTTACGGGGGCCGTTAACTTTGCCAGCGGCTTGCCTTTTACGGCGCGTGTCCTGGGTAACCAGTCCAATATCGGTGGCTCCGGCGCGGTGGGTAGCGGTCGCGCTCAGGCGACCGGTCTTCCGCTCGATACCGGAAATGGCTTATTCAATCTTGCTGCTTTTACCATTCCCGCTGCCGGGACATACGGGAACGCGGGACGCAACACGATAATCGGACCGAACCGCCTGACGATGAACTTGGGCTTCGGCCGGTCTTTCCGAGTGGGAGATGACCGTCGGCGACTTGAAATCCGCGTGGAAAGCAATAACCTGACGAACACTCCTAACATCACGAGCTTCAACACCGTGGTGAATGCTTCGAACTATGGCTTGCCGCTTGCCGTCAACGGCATGCGTACGGTAACTGCTGTCGCGCGTTTGCGCTTCTAAACCATGTATAAATTGCTTCCCTTGTTTTTTCTCGTGTTCCAGCAAGCTGCGCCACCGGAACCGACCACGTTTAAATCCTCCAGCAACTTGGTGATCTTCGACGTTACCGTCCGGGATAAGTCCGGGAAGGAAATCACCAACCTGGAGAAGAACGATTTCGTCATCGTGGAGGATGGGAAGCAGCAAAGCATCTCCGTCTTCGAACTGCAGCGTCTAGGAGCCGGGCCAGCCGCTCCGGCTGAGCCCACCACGCCGGCTACTCCCGCTGCAACGCCGACGCGCATCGCTGCAACACCCGCCCGGGCTCAGCAAATTACATCGACTCCGGGACGCATTCAGTATCAAGATAAGCGTTTGATGGTGATGCTGTTCGATTTCGCGTCAATGAAACCGGCCGAGCAAATTCGTGCGCAGCAGTCCGCTCTGGAGTTTATCTCCTCGAAGATGAGTTTGTCGGACATGGTTTCCGTGATGACGTTCAGCACGTCACTGCAGGTCACGCAAGACTTTACCAATGACCGCGACCGCTTGACGGAAGTTATCAAAGGCCTCCCAATTGGGAAAGCCAGCGATTTAGCGATTGAGGGTGGCGCTGGGGATGACGCCAGCGGTGAAGACAATGGCGACGCCTTAAACGCCGACGAGACCGAATTCAACATTTTCAATACGGACCAGAAGCTTGCCGCCCTGGAATCCGCTACGAAGATGTTAGCTGCCTTACCCGAAAAAAAGGCACTTTTGTATTTTTCTAGTGGGATCAGCAAGTCGGGCGTTGAGAACCAATCGCAGCTTCGCAGCACCATCAACGCGGCGGTTCGCGCTAATGTCAATTTCTATCCAATCGATGCGCGTGGACTCGTAGCGCTGCCTCCCGGCGGTGACGCCTCCACCGCGATGACGCGCGGCAACAGCATGTTCAGTGGTTCGGCTCAGCGCGGCCAACGTGACAAATTCCATGACCAGCAGGAAACACTCGTATCCCTTGCGGCCGATACGGGCGGAAAAGCGTTTCTGGACAACAACGATCTTGCGACCGGAATCGTTCAGGCTCAAGACGCCGTGAAGAGTTACTACATCCTGGGCTTCTACTCCACGAACGATAAACAGGATGGGAAGTTTCGCCGGATCCAAATCAAGCTCAAGAACAACCTGAATGCGAAACTGGATTACCGGTCCGGCTACTACGGAGCCAAAACGTTCGCAAAATTCACCTCGGGCGATAAAGAAAATCAGTTGCAGGAAGCTCTGATGTTGGGCGATCCGGTGACGGATCTGCCGGTTGCTGTAGAAACAGATTATTTCCGTTTGGGCCGCAACAACTATTTCGTTCCGGTGGCCCTGAAGATTCCGGGTTCGGCCGTGTCCTTGGGTAAGAAGGAAACGGATTTCGACTTCATCGGTCAGGTACGTGACGCCAAAGGCAAGCTGGCTGCTAGCGTCCGAGACGAAATTAAAGTAAAGCTCGGCGAATCAAGTGCGGAAGAAGTGGCGAAGCGCGCGATCGCTTATGACACCGGCTTCACTCTTGCTCCGGGGCTGTATCGCCTCAAGATGCTGGTGCGCGAAAATCAGAGCGGCAAAATGGGCACTTACGAATCCTCTTTTACGATTCCGGATTTGACTTTACAAGCAAGCGGTCTGCGAATCAGCTCAGTGGTTTATAGTTCCCAGCGGCAGGCGATTGCGGAACAGGTGGGCAACGCAGGCACCTCGAAGAAAGATCTCGCGGCGGATCCCCTGATTCAGGACGGACAGAAACTGGTGCCGAGCATCTCGCGTGTTTACCGCAAGAATCAAAACCTGTACGTCTACACAGAAGTGTACGATCCTGCGGTTTCGCCGCAGCCGAGCGTCTCCGCAGTACTGACCTTTTATCGCGGCAGCGTAAAAGCATTTGAGACGTCTCCGGTGCGCGTGTCCCAGTTGGCGGCAAAGCGAAATTCGGCGATGCCCGTGCAGTTCCAGGTGCCTCTTGCCAAGCTGTTGCCTGGCCACTACACCTGTCAGGTCAGCCTAATTGATGAGCAGGCAAAGCGCTTTGCTTTCCCGCGTTCTGAAGTCGTCCTCTTACAATAGCGGGAGTGATTGAAACAGTGCATCCGGGCGCCCATGCCCGGAACGCCCGCGTGGCTTTGTTCGATTTCGACGGTACTATTTCCGTGATCCGGGCCGGCTGGATGGAAGTGATGATTCCGATGATGGTCCAGCTTTTGAGCGACACCAAATCGGGTGAATCCGAGGCGGACCTCCGCGCGGTAGTCGAAGAATTTGTCGGACGGCTCACCGGCAAACAAACGATGTACCAGATGATCGAGTTGGCCGAGAATATCGAGCGGCGCGGCGGAAAACCGGAAGATCCTTTGGTGTACAAGAATATGTACCTGGATCGGCTGCACGCCAAAATCGAGAACCGGCTCGCGGATCTTCGAAGCGGTAAAGCGGATCCGGTGGAGTATATGGTGCCGGGCACCCTTGCACTGCTGGATGAGTTGAAATCGCGCGGCATGAAGCTATACCTCGCCAGCGGGACGGACCATCAGTACATGCATGAGGAAGCCCGGTTATTAGGGATGGTTCCGTATTTCGACGGCGGCATCTTCGGAGCGCTTGACGATTACAAGAGCTTCTCGAAAAAGATCCTGATCCAAAAGATCATCTCGTCGTCCGAATTTCAAGGCAATGAGTTCCTGGGCTTTGGCGATGGATATGTCGAAATCGAAAACGTCCGGGAAGTCGGCGGTACAACCGTCGGCGTCGCGTCGGACGAACCGGAGTGCCTGAAGGTGGACGAGTGGAAGCGGCAGCGTTTAATCGGCGTCGGCGCGGATTACATCGTTCCCAACTATTCTGACTTAGCCGAACTCCGTACCGCGTTGTTTGCATGAAGCTGCTCGCCATCGATATTGGTGGGACGAAGTTTTCGGTAGCGGCTTTCGAAGATCGGAGAATGACGGAGCGGGCGACCTTCCCCACGGACGCGGAAGGCGGTCGCGATTGGATGCTCGCGCGTATTGAGCAGGTGACCGAACCGTGGCGCGAACGGATCGCTTTCGATCGCTGCGGCATCGGGTTCGGAGGCCTTGTGGACTTCGCGGACCAGCGGGTCGCCCTGTCCACGCATGTCGGCGGATGGAAGGACTTCTACCTGAGTCGCCACTTCTCGGAGCGTTTCGGCGTTCCCTGTGTCATGGACAACGATGCGAATGTCGGCGCTTTAGGCGAAGGGTTCCACGGCGCGGGTCGCGGCGCCACGCCACTGTTTTATATGACGCTTTCGACCGGCATCGGCGGTGGAATCCTGATCGATGGTTCCGTCCTGCGCGGCCCGGATTCCTACGCCGGCGAATTGGGGCACATCAACATCGAGCCCGATGGTCCCGAATGCCTGTGCGGTTCAAATGGTTGCCTGGAGCGGATGTGCTGCGGCCTATGGCTTGCGCGCGATTACGGAAAGCCCGCTTCGGAATTGATGACGGATCCGGAGTTTGTGAAGAGCTACGTGGTAAAGCTGGCACGCGGGCTAAAAGCATGCGTAATGCTTCTGAACCCCGCTAAAATTGTTATTGGCGGTGGGATTTCGAAGGCTGGCGAAAAGCTCTTCGGACCGCTCAACGCCGAACTCCGACGCCAGGTAACCGGATGGTCGGGTGCGCGGCTGGATCTAGTGCCGGCTTCGCTCGGTGACGATAGCGTCTTATGGGGCGCTTTGGTTTTAGGACAAAGATTATGAATTTTGTAGAACAGTACCGGACCAATCTAGTCGACGCAATCGGCGGCATCGATACCGGAAAAGTAGAACAGGCCATTGGCCTGTTTTCCGAAGCGCGCGGGGCAGGGAAGCACATTTTTGTTTGCGGCAACGGCGGTAGCGCGTCCTCCTCCTCCCACTTCGTGTGCGACATGGTGAAAGGCGCAAGTTTTAACCGCCTGGAGCGATTCAAGATCATGGCCCTTACAGATCAGATGCCCGCGATCACAGCCTATGCGAATGATGTCAGCTATGATTCCGTGTTCGTCGAACAACTGCGCAACTTTGCGCAACCGGGCGATTTGTTCATGGGCATCAGCGGGTCCGGCAATTCGCCCAACGTGCTACGCGCCATTGAATATGCGAACTCGATAGGTTGCAAGACGATCGCCTTAACCGGTCGCGATGGCGGGCAGTTAGCTCCCATGGCGAATCTAAACATTCACGTCGGCGTGCCGCACATGGGGCGTATCGAAGACGCTCA
>CAXSIG010000029.1:14284-18821 GCA_964237255.1 uncultured Bryobacteraceae bacterium | reverse complement strand
TGTCACGGTAGGAATCGATGTACTCGGTCTTGTGAACCACGTACGGCTCGTTCAGTTCATGCCCATTCAGGAACAGCTTCTTATTCTCTAAATGCAGATGATCGCCAGGAACGCCCATCGCGCGCTTCACGTAAGTTTGCCGGATGTCGATCGGATACCGAAACACGATGATGTCGCCGCGCTTCACCTCGCTGTACGGCAGCAGCGGTCCGCTGAACTTGCCGGGAGGAGCATAGGCAAGCTTATCCACCAGCAGATGATCGCCCACCAGCAGCGTGTCTTCCATCGATCCCGTGGGAATCACGAACGCCTGAACCAGCGTTGTGGTTCCGAACAGCAACAGGATTATGGTGACGGTCCACTCCGCAATTACACCGCGAGGCTGTTCCGTTTCGGCCGACTTCTTCCACCATTTTGCTTTCAGCGGAGGGGATGCGGGGCTCTCCGCCACCGTGCTTTTTGACTGTGCCACTTCCTTCAATTGTAGCGAAAGCTGATATCCTGTGAGTTCCTCGCCGGCTCACAAGTAATGATTAGTTCCGTCACCTCTCTGCCCCAACAGCAACACAAACCTTTCACCCGGACGCAATCCGTGGGACTGGTGTTCATTTGTACCATCCTCGGCGCCGCCGCCCAAATTCTGATCAAGAAGGGTGTGGACCACATGGATGCGCTTTCTCTCACCCAAGCGGTTCAAAATGTGCCGCTGATCGCCGGCTATTTTCTGTACGGGATTAATACTCTCCTTCTGATGCTGGCCCTTCGGGACGGCGAACTGTCCATGCTCTACCCGATCATCGCTCTCAGTTATGTCTGGGTCACCATGCTGTCCAGCTATTTCTTCAAGGAGGAGATTAAGCTCCCGAAGATCATAGGGATCATGATTGTCGTCGGTGGTGTCACCATTCTTGGAAAGGCAACCAGCAAACGATGAAGACTCCCGTCTCGTCCATGGTGCTGGTCTTTGTCGCGTCGCTGGTGGGCAGCTTCGGCGCCGTGTTCCTGAAACTGGGTGCTGAGAAGCTTCGCTATGGCTTTCGTCACATTATCAGTGCTCCGGCGGCAGCGGGCGTAGCGCTTTTCCTCTTATCCAGCGTGTTTTACGGATGGGGTGTGAAGAACGGCGAGTTGAGCGTGTTGTACCCCATGCTTTCGCTCGGATACTTCTGGACTTTGCTATGGAGCCGCTTGTTCTTTAAAGAGCCCGTGACGAAATCGAAGTTCGCCGCTTTGGGATTTATCCTGTGCGGAATTGTTTTGATTGCCGGAACCGGCAAGTAGCGTCGCTTCCCGCAAAATCCCGGCGCTCGATAGCGTCCGCGGCTTGGCCATCACAGCCGTCCTGCTATTTCATGCGTTTTTCGAAATGCAGGCACGGACAGGACCGGAGTATCTGGTCCGCAAACTCCTCGCGCCGCTCTGGTTCGGCGTCGACATTTTTTTCGTGCTCTCCGGCTTTCTCATCACCGGTATCCTGATTGACACCCAGGGCGCGCCTAACTATTTCAAATCCTTTTACGTACGCCGGACCCTCCGAATCGCGCCACTATATTTCGCGGCGCTCGCTCTCTTCTTTCTCGCGTTACCCGTCCTGCATGTCCTGCCCCGCGTTCCACTCGATCATCAACTTCCTTACTGGACGTACACCTATAACTGGGCCGCCGTGCAGGGATATCAGGTCGAAGGCATGGTCCATTTCTGGTCGTTAGCCGTGGAAGAGCAGTTTTACCTTGTTTGGCCCCTGGTTCTTTTCGCTCTGCCCGTCCGGCGAATGCCCCTGATGTTTCTCGCGTTGATAGGCGCATCGTTTCTATTCCGCTTGTCGATGTTCCTGCTTGGCCAACCGTTCAAGTACGCTTACTTCTCAACGCCGGCCCGCATCGAAGACCTCTGCATAGGAGCGCTGGCGGCTTATTTGGTCCGCAGCCCAACTTGCCTGCCGCTGCTTCCGAAAGCCATCCCGAAGTTCGCGTGGGGCTTTGCGGTTTTGTTCGGAATCGCGGCCTCCGCCGGTTACGGTTTCGAACAAAACAAGTGGCCGGTACTCATCTTCGGCACCACATCCGTATGTGGAATCGCTGCGCTGCTGATCCTCCAGAGCGTGACCGTTCCAGCGCCGCATTGGTGGGATACGCCCATTTTGCGCTGGCTGGGCACGTATAGCTACGGCATCTACGTTTTCCATCAGCCGATCATGTACCATCTCAATCGTCGCCTGACCGCCGCCTCCCTTCCCCAATACGCCGGCGCCATGGCGGGCGCGATAGCGCTCTCCTGCCTGATTGCCTGGCTCTCCTACTACGGCTTTGAGCGATACTTCCTCCGGCTGAAAAGCCGATTTCTGCCAAACTAGAACCGAATGCGTAGCAAGGTAGCACTCGCCCTATGCATCGCCGGCGCGTTCTGCAACGCTCAGCCAAACGCCGATACCCCGCCCCCGCCCCGATTGACCGGAAAGGTCTATCTCATTCCTCCTCTCCAAACGCTTCCCGATTTCAGCCGCCTGGAACCGGTCGCCACCGTTGAGACCAATCCCCTTTCCGTTCCGTCTCGATCTTCGGCTGTCGGGTATCCCGGCATTCACAAACGGCACGACTGGTTCGCCATCGACTACCGATGGAAGATTTATATCCATGATCCCGGCGAGTACGAATTCTCGGTAACCAGCGATGACGGTTCAAAGTTTTACATCGATGGCAATGTCGTCATCGACAACGACTTGGGCATTGGATACTGGACGAAAGAAGGAACGCTCCGGCTCAGCGGGGGAATGCACAAGCTTCGTCTCTCGTACTTCCAGGGACCACTGAATCACAACGTCATTGCCCTGACGCTTCTGGTGGCTACCCCCGAATCGCCCCATACCTTGCGACCGTTCGACATCCGGGACTTTACCCCGCCTGTCCGGCCGGTAGATTGGAAATACGGGAGTCCAGCCGATTTCGTCGAGCCGCCGGACCCGGCTACAAATCGGGTGAAATTACGGAGTGTCCTGACCGGGGAGGCGTACGCCAATGCGGACTTTCCTCCCGAGCCTGCTGAACAGGAAGGGCAAAGCTTTCTCCACGCCGTCCAGGCAAACGCACTGCAATACGCCCACGATCTACCGGAATTCACTTGCACGGAAGCGGTGCAGGACTACACGCGGGAATTGGTGGCGGGAATCAAGCAAAGGGATTGGAAACCGCAAGGCGCGTTTACAGTTACCCTCACCCATTCGGGCGCGGGCTCGGATCGCTATACCGTGATCGACGTAACCCGCAAGAGCAAATCCGAGGTGAAGAAGGTTTCCGAGGGCGAATTCGGACCGGCTCTTGCCTCAATTTTCGCTCCGGAAAAACAAACGGCCTTTTTCTGGGACCGCTGGACACGCGTACGCGGTCGCCTGACTCGAGTCTACGGATATCGGACGGAACGGGAAAGGTCGCAGTACCAAGTGGCGGTTGGTGCAAAACCGTCAGAACGTAAAATTGCGGTCACAGGAAGACGCGGATATATTTTTGTGGACAACGAAACGCGCGCAATCGTTCGTATTGCGGGCGAATCGGACGGACTGCCAAGCGACTTCCCCGCGTCGGCGGTAGCAAATCGGATCGACTATGATACGAAAAAGATAGGGGGACGCCAGATTCTACTGCCGGTACGCGTCGAACAGCGATCGAGTACGGCTCAACTCGACTTCAAAAGAGTCATCGAGTTTCGCGACTACAAGTCCGTTGACTAAACGCCTTCGGAGCCGTGTAGTTTGACTAGCTTGTTGTAAAGTCCCAACAGCAGAAAGGTTGGGGCCCAATGACCGACGAAGTTCGCTTTCTTTTCGTCGCCCGTGAACTGGAAGAACAGGGAAACGCCAATGGAGCCCAAGGCGGCCCAGAGAAACGTATCGGAGGGCAACTTTGCTGTCTGCTGTTCGATCGAGCGCGCGATGGGTCCTTCGCGATGCTCCTCCCGGGCGCCGGGACGGGGATCTTTCGTGATTTCCGGATAGTTCATGGATTCTGGATGCCGGACCACGAAATTCGGTCTAACAAATTCCGCAGCGCTTCACCGCGGCCCGGGTGAATGCTTTCCGCAAAGGCGACCTTGCCCTGCAGGTGGGCTCGATAGTTGGCAATTCCCAATCGGTTCTGACTGTCGGGACCTTGGCGAACGCAGTTGGTGAGAATCGCTTTCAGCAGGTCGAAGCTTTCGCGCGTAAAATTGAGCTTTCGATTTACCACTAAGCCGGTGATTCGTTGACTGACGCCGGCCCGCATCGCGCGGGTTTTTCGATAATTAACGGCGAATCCTTCTTCCCGGAGGATGGCAGCGGCGTGAGCGGCTAAGTACTTCGTGCTTCCCTGAAGAATTCCGGAGAATGCTAGGTCGTCGACATACCGGGTATAGCGCGCGTTAAAAGTCTCCGCAAGACCGCTGAGACGGCAGTCAGCGCGATAAGCGCAGAGATTCGCAAGCGCCGGAGAGGTCGGCGCGCCTTGCGGCAAACGGGCTTTGTTTGTACAGAGGCCGGCGAGAAGGTCGGCTACCGACTCCGGAT
>CAXSIG010000029.1:13044-14274 GCA_964237255.1 uncultured Bryobacteraceae bacterium | reverse complement strand
GGCCGCCGAAGCGAGGGGAAAAAGTCTGTCAAATCCATGCGCAACAGCACGGGGCGTCCGATATGAGGCTCGGCAAACGTTCGGATCGATCGGCCCACGACGCACCCGTGTGTCGCGTCATGGGTGGGAATTCGGTCCAGGATTTCAGTGAGAATCTGGCGCTGTATCTTCTTCAAGCGCGGCTTCGGCGCCTCGATTAACCGCTCTCCTCCCGAGCGCTTCGGCGCGGTTATGTAAACGTAGTGCTCAAGCTTCCGGCCGCGCCCGAAGTCGCGAAGATTTGCGAACCAGTCGAGTTCGCCCGGTTCGAGCCACAGCCAGTCCGCCAGAGCGCCCGCGGTTTCGATAGCAGGAATCGGCCACTTTCCGGGACGCATCTTCGCCGGACCGATGAGCAACGAGCGAATCCGCGCCCGGTTGATATGACCCTGTACACCCGGGTCGGACCGCAGAAACTCGAAAGCCTTCCGCGCTTGCGGCTGGGGGTTGTCCAAGAGGAAACGTTCGGCGACCTGCGCCATCCAGCGCCACTGCCGCCCGAAAGCAGTAATGCAAGCAGCTTGAACATCCGCGGGATCACTCGCGAGGAGACATCGGGCAAGCAGTCGGAGTTTTGCGTCGCGCATCGAAGTAGCGACAGAGGCGGCGCAACCACACGCCCGGCGTGAGCATGACTACGCGGAACGTAGTGTCGCTCACGCGACGATTCTACAGGTAACAACATGCCCCGGGGTAGCCCCGGAGAGGTCGAACCGAACCCGAAAGCCCGATCGAACCGCAAACTTGCGCCGCCCCGCCGTCGTTATGATATCTGATAAGAAGAGGCAGGTTAGATGGAAGTGCATTTCACACCGGAACAGGAAGCGCAACTGGCTTAGATGGCGTCTACCACCAGTACGAAGCCCGAGGCTCTTGTGAGGAATGCGGCAATGCGGTTGCTGAACGACGACATGCGTTTCCGCGCCGCTGTCCATAGCGGATAACGCCCCGTCAAACTTTCCAGGCGGTTGCCGCGTCTTGCGGAAAGGAGTCAAGATTTGATCTTTCGGGCGGTTGAAGACGCCGACCTGATTCAAAATACCCGCCGCGGCGATGTGGAGGCCTTCAACCTTCTGGTGTCGCGCTGGGAAAAGCGCGTCTTCAATTATCTGCTGCGTATTGTGAACCACCGCGAGGACGCGTTTGATTTGAGCCAGGACGTATTTTTGAAGGCTTATCAGAACATCAAGA
>CAXSIG010000029.1:0-12984 GCA_964237255.1 uncultured Bryobacteraceae bacterium | reverse complement strand
CTCTTCCGTATCGCACACAACGAGGCGTATTCCATGTTTCGGAAACGAAAACCGGAGGTGGATATCGATGACCTTCCGGAGCCGGTTTCGAGCGCAGCCTACCCGTTTGAGATGTCGCTTGCGGTGAGTGCTGCCTTGGGTCGACTCTCCACCGATCAGCGGGAAGCCGTGGTGCTGAAGGTTTACCAGGGCTTCAAATTCGAAGAAATTGCCGAGATTCTGGATATCCCGGTTTCCACCGTAAAAAGCCGTTTATATACCGCGCTCGATCTGCTCAAAACCGAGTTAAGCCCTGTAGACAGGAAAAACGCCGAAAGGAAGAACTAGATGAATTGCAAAGATTTTGACGTTCGCGATTATGTGTTTGGGGAGATTTCGGAGGCTGCACGGCCTTCTGTCGCGCGGCACGTAGCAGGTTGTTCGAACTGCTCGGGCGAAGTGGATCGGTTGAAGCATTTGCGGTTGGCGCTGGAATCCCTTCCGGACGAAGAACCGCCCCAGCGAATCGGCTTCGTTTCGGACAAAATTTTCGAGCCATCCCGTGCGCGGCGATTATGGAACGCGTTCTGGCAATCCGGCCCACGGCTTGGGTTCGCTCCGGCGGCGATGGTCTCGGCTGCACTGGTGTTTTTCGCTGTCCATCCCGCGCAGCGTGACGTGGTTCGGATCGTTGAGAAGCAAATACCTACGCCGGTGGTTGCGAGTTCGACCGCGATTCAACCGCTGATCGACCAGGCGGTTCGCAAAGCCGTCGCCGTAACCGAGCAGCGGACGGACATGCTTCTCACTGCCGAGCGGCAGCGGCACGACCGGCAGGAAAAACAGCTGATTCTCACTTTCGCGGATTCGTTCGACAAACTGCAGCGTCGGGCGACTCTCACCCGCGCATCGATGATGACCTATGGAGGCGAGGCGCAATGAAACGAACTGCTCTCTTTTTTCTTACAGCGGCAACACTGTTTGCCATTCCGACGATTCGTCGTGGGATGTTGGCTCCCGCGGAAGGTGCGTTTCGTGCCATTCTCGAAAGTTCCGGAATCGATGTTCTTACGCTACCCCGCGGAATTTATCTGGAAGGTTACGGCGCGGTTTTCACGGCAGACGTTAACCTGACTCCTACTCCGGTAATCAATCCGTTTCGCCTGGAGATCGGCAAACAAGAAGTCGACCGTGTGTACCAGAAGAAGCTGAAACAGATGCCTGTGCTTCGTGCGGATATGCAAGAGTTCCTGGTTCAGACGGGCTCTTCCCTGGATACCGTGCCCTTGACCGAACAAATCGTTCTGGTCGTAACGCTTCTCAATGATACGTGGGAGACCACCGGCGGATTGCCCGCGCAAGTTTATATGCAGGCCCAGCGCGCCAAGTTGAAGGAGGCGAAAGCGGGTAAGGTAGACCCCAAGACAATCGTGAAAGTTCAAGAACTGTGACAGCTGCCGCTGTAGAACCCGAAGTTCTCGATTCCCAAACTGGGCCGCATCAGCGCTTGGGCGAGATGCTCATTGCCCGCGGCCACATCGAGCAGTCCGATGTAGATAAAGCACTCGAACTCCAACGCGAGCGTGGCGATAAGATTGGCAAGATTCTGGTCGACATGGGGTCGATTGCGGCGCGCGATGTACTTGCCGCCCTGGCCGATCAGCATGGAATTCCGATAGCGACTCTGGACGGTCCCCCGCCCCCGGCGCCGGAGCTGGATGGGCTGTCGGCGCGTTTCATGCGGCAGTCGAAATTCTTCCCAATCGCGCATACCGGGGACACGCTCACGCTCGCCATGGCGGACCCGCTCGATTTTGAAACCATCTCCGCCGTCCGGTCCTTCTCGAAGCTGCGGATTGAAGTGCAGCTGGCGGGCGAAGCTGAGATCCTCGATGCGATCGAGCGGTATTACGGCGATCGGGACAGGCGCGCCGGAGATGTCGATTTCGATTCGGCACGGGCTGGCGAAGATCTGGAACACCTGCGCGATATGGCGAGCGAAGCGCCAGTCATCCGCTTGGTGAATGCCATGATCGCAATGGCTGTCGAGCGGCGCGCTTCCGACATTCACATCGAGCCGTTCGAGAAAGAGTTTCGTGTTCGGTACCGCATTGACGGCGTGCTTTCCAATCAGGAACAGCCGCCGCGTGAGTTGAAGGCAGCAATCGTCAGCCGTCTGAAGCTGATGGCAAAGCTGAACATCGCCGAGCGCCGTCTGCCGCAGGATGGTCGCATCAAAATCAAGATCCTGGGGCGCGATATCGACCTCCGTGTTTCGACGCTTCCGACGATTTACGGCGAGAGCCTGGTCATGCGTATTCTGGATCGCTCCGCCGGGGATTTCTACGATCTGCAAAAACTCGGTTTCGATGAGCACATGCTGGAGCGCATGCATCACTACACGTCGCTCCCGCATGGAATTTTCCTGGTGACCGGCCCGACTGGATCGGGGAAGTCGACAACTCTTTATTCCGCGCTGAAGCGGATCAATATTCCGGATAGGAAGATCATTACGGTCGAAGATCCGGTGGAATATCAGATGGACGGCATCAACCAGATGCACGTCAACACACAGATCGGTCTGACATTCGCGTCCGCCATTCGCCATATTGTTCGACAGGATCCGGACGTGATCATGATCGGTGAAATTCGCGACCGCGAAACAGCGGACATCGCGATTCGCTCAGCCCTTACCGGTCACTTCGTTTTCTCGACGCTCCACACCAACGACGCTCCCAGCGCGATCACGCGCCTGACGGACATGGGCGTCGATAACTTCCTGATCAATTCCTCGGTAGTGGCGGTGCTCGCCCAGCGCCTAGTCCGCGTGATTTGCAAGAAGTGCATTGTTTCCGCAGGGCAGGAACTGACGCCCTTCGGCGACCGGATCGAAACCTTCCGCGGACAAGGGTGCGATGCCTGCAACAATACAGGCTACAAATACCGCGTTGGGATCTTCGAACTTATGGAGATGAACGACGAACTCCGGACACTCATTATGGTGAACTCTGATTCCGGAAAGCTCACGGATGTCGCGCGGCGCTATGGCATGAAGAGCCTGCGCGAAGACGGTTGGGCGAAGGTGGCAGCCGGGGTAACTACCACCGACGAAGTGCTTCGCGTGACACAAGAGTTCTGAGAACTTTTACTCCCGGAGCATACATCCCGTTTTGTGGAGAACTATGCTCTTGGATCGATGGATCGTTTCCCTGCTCCCACCACTCGCATTTTGGGTACTATGGAACGGGCTGGATGATCTTGTCCTGAATCTGCTTTGGCTCTGGAGCGTCGCGTTTTCCGGCAAGCTTAAAGCGCCGCCTCAGGATTCGGAAGAGCGCCCGGTCGCGATATTTGTCCCCCTATGGCGAGAGCATCGCGTGATCCGCCACATGGTGGAACATAATCTAGCGGCGCAGAAGTTCACGAATTTTCACATCTTCATCGGCGCCTATCCGAACGATGCGCCCACGCTGGCCGCGCTTGAGGATCTGGAACAGCGGCATGCGCGGGTCCACATCGCGAAATGCCCTCACGATGGGCCCACCTCTAAAGCGGATTGCCTCAATTGGGTTTATCAATTCATGCTGCTCTTTGAAGAGGAGCATGCCATTCGATTTGAGACGATCGTCACCCATGACGCGGAGGACTTGATTCATCCCGAAGCGTTGCGGTTGATCGACTTTCACACGCGCCAGTACGGCATGGTCCAAATTCCGGTGCTCGCGTTGCCGACACCGATTCACGAACTCACGCATGGTGTCTACTGCGACGAGTTTGCGCAATTTCAATTTCGGGACATGCCGGTCCGCAATCGAGTGGGGGGGTTCGTCCCTTCAAACGGCGTAGGGACGGGGTTCTCGCGTGAGGCGATCGAAGCCATTGCAGCGGCGCATTCCAATCGAATTTTTGAGCCTGCTTGCCTTACCGAGGATTACGAGAACGGATTTCGGGTTCATCGGCTTGGGTTCAAGCAGTTGTTTATTCCTCTAACAAAGATCGATGGGTCATTTGCAGCAACGCGCGAATACTTTCCTCGGCAATACCGCGCGGCCGTTCGGCAGCGGACACGATGGACAACCGGCATCGTCCTCCAATCCTGGGAATACCACGGCTGGCGCGAAAGCTGCGCGCAACTGTGGTGGTTCTGGCGGGATCGGAAAACGCTGTTGAATAACCTGCTCACTCCTCCGGTTCAGTTGCTTGCCGTTTATGGGCTGATCACGCTAGGGATCAGCACCGCCACCCATACCCGCTGGAACCTGGCCGGGACGTTCTCACCTGTGTGGAACTGGGCGTTGGCAGCTAATACAGCGATTTATCTCGCGATTCGAATCGGTAGCTCTCAGCGAGTCTATGGATGGAAATTCGCCGCCGCCGTTCCTCTTCGCATGGTGTGGGGAAGTTGGATCAACTTTGTTTCCTCTGCCGCCGCGGTTCGCCAGTATGCCGTTGCGCGATGGACGAAGAAGCCGCTGGTCTGGTTGACGACCGAGCATGCATACCCCAACCGAGCTACGCTTCTCGATCACGGCGAAGTTATGGCTCTGCCTCATGAAGACAATATTTCAATCGCCGCTACCCGGTCCATCCCGGCCGCCATGTCGAGGCGTTTAAAAGTTCTGCCGTTCAAAGTTGTCGCCGGGCATCTTCATCTTGCCGGGGTGGATAAGCCGACAGACGCCATGCAGACGGAGCTTTCCGGATTTTCGTCATTCGAAATCCGCTTCCATCGGGTAAGCCCGGAGGATTACCGGGCGATGTCGGAAAGGTACTTGCCAGCTCTTGTCAGCGAACCTGTGGAGGAGTCAGTAGAGACATTGGCTCCATCGAAGTGATGCGCCATTTATCACGGATCAAAGCAGTGTTGACCTTGACCACTTGATTACGGCGGTCGGTCGGTCCATCCTGCTGCTTTGATTTAATCTGGAGGAACCACTCGGTCTCCGCTTGCCGGTGGGTCGCATCACCAGATTCCTCACGAATTTCGATGGTGCAGGCAACATCGTAATTCGCGGTAAGCGCGCCCAGGTTCGCGGCTAAGTCGCCATAGCCCGGCATGGTCTTCGCGAACAGGTCGATAGACCCGGGCAAGTTGTTGTCACTCAATCGTGCGGCAAGTTTGGTAAGCAGCGCGAGGGTCGGCGGGTCTTCCGCTCCGGCAAGCGGAATCGCCGCAAGTGCAAGGAGAACGCTTCGCCTGGAACTAAGTTCGATAACTGGCATTGATACGGATATAGCCTTCGGTGAAGTCGCACGTCCAGAACGTAGTCTTGCCATTGCCTTTCCCTTCGATTGCGAATCGAATCGCGACGTCTTTGTTGTCCAGACGCTTTTTCAGGTCGGCTTCGGAGAACGGCGCGGCGACACCATCGCGGCATACCGGAATGCCTTGCATGTCGATGGATACTTTCGCCGCGTCGAACGATACATCCGCGTTCCCGGCCGCGCAGAGAATTCGTCCCCAATTCGGATCGTTGCCGGCGACCGCGGTCTTGACCAGCGGCGAGTTCGCGATCGTTCGCGCGATCTTCTCAGCCTCTGAAGGACCGGCCGCACCGCTTACCTCGATGGTGATCAGCTTGGTCGCGCCTTCGCCGTCGCGAGCGATTTGCTTGGCGAGCGATTCGGCGACATCATTGACGCCCTCCTGGATGGCAGCTATTTCCGAAGGATCGACACGAACTCCGGACGCTCCGTTGGCGAGCAGGAAGACCGAGTCATTGGTAGAGGTGTCGCCATCGACACTAATGCGGTTGTAGCTTCGCTCGGCGGCGGCGCGGACCATGCGCCAAACGGTGGTCACGCCGATCTCCGCATCGGTCATGATAAAGCCGAGCGTGGTGGCCATGCGCGGCTGGATCATGCCGGAGCCTTTCGTCATGCCCGCGATGCGGACGACCCCGCGGCGCAGACGGACTTCGGTGGATTCCACTTTCTCGACGAGGTCCGTCGTCATGATGGCGCGCGCGACTCGGTCGAAGCCGTCTTCAGAAAGAGACTCTTGAAGCTTCGGAAGAGCGTTCAGAATCAGGTTCGCGTCCAGTTCCACGCCGATCACTCCCGTCGATGCGGCAAGAACCTCGGTGGGTTTTAGACGCAGCAGTTTTGCGGCAGCCTTGACCGTGGAGAGGGCGACCTTAGGACCGGATACGGTGGCGCAGTTCGCGTTGCCGGCGTTGATGAGGATGGCTCCCGCGACACCTCGCGAGGCTTTCAGGTTCTTCTTCGAGAGCAGCACAGGTGCGGCAGCAGCGCGGTTTTGAGTAAAGACGCCGGCTGCGGCTGCGGGCACTCCCGATACGATGAGCGCGACATCGTCACGCTTTTCTTTGCGAATCCCGGCGTACGACGTAGCGTACCGGAAGCCTAACGGCAGGTTCAACTTTTGGGCGCTCCCACTACTTCATTGTGCTTGAGGTGCAGGCCGTTCATGAAGTCCTCCGCTGAAACTCTCTTGCGGCCTTCGGATTGTAGTTCGAGAGCTTCAAGCACCGTGCCTTCCCCACAGGCGAAATGCGCTCCGTGACCGGCGATCAGCATGCCCGGCGCGAAGGTGTGACGCTCGGCCAATGGTCGCGACTTCCAGATATGAAGCATATGTTCGCGGAAGGTCGTGAACGCTCCCGGCCAAGGCTGGAAGCCTCGAATCTGATTATGGATTTGGGAGGCGGTTCTATTCCAATCGATCCTGCCATCGTCCTTGGTCAGGATGCGGGCGAGCGTTGCTTGCGAGTTGTCTTGCGGCTCCGGGCGGATTGATTCAAGATTCTTGATCGTTCGGATCAGCAACTCCGCTCCGATCTCCGCAAGGCGGTGTGAGAGCGCGACGGCATCTTCGTCAGGATGAATCGGCGTTTCGGCTTTCAAGAGCATGGCTCCGGTGTCCAGGCCCTTATCGATCTGCATCGTGGTCACGCCGGTAACCTGATCGCCCTGCCAGATGGACCACTGTATCGGAGCGGCGCCTCGCCATTGGGGCAGAAGCGAGGCATGAACGTTAACAATGCCAAGCGGCGCGATATCGATGATGGCTTGCGAAAGAATCTGGCCGTAGCCTACCACCACCATCAAGTCCGGCGCGAGGCTTCGGAGGTGTTCGACCGGCTCCGGCTTTTTGATCCGGTCCGGCTGAAAGACGGGCAGGCCCTTCGACAGCGCGAACTCTTTCACCGCCGACTGCGCCAACTCTCCCCTGCGGCCTTTCGGGCGATCGGGCTGGGTAGCTACTTCGACCACAAGGTGCCCGGCATCGAGGATCGCCCGTAAAGTCGGGACCGCGAACGGCGGCGTCCCAAGAAAGACAATTCGCAGGGGACTCGCTAATCCCATTCTCCGGCTTTCATCAGCTTCTTGATCTTGCGCTTGATGACGTCGCGTTTCAGCGGACTGAGATAGCTGATGAAGAGCTTGCCGTGGAGGTGATCGATCTCATGCTGCATAGCGCGCGCGAGCAAATCTTCGCCGGTGACTTCGAAGTGCTCGCCCTTTGCATCCTGAAAGCGAACGGTGACTACCTTGGCGCGCTTTACGTCTTCACGGAAGCCGGGGATGCTGAGGCAGCCTTCCTCGCCCACCTGCTTGCCTTCACGGTAGATCACTTCGGGATTGATAAGAACGATGGGCTGCGGCTCTTCGTCTTCGCCGCGGCCGCAATCGATTACGGTGAGCTGTTGACTCAAGCCAATTTGCGGAGCAGCCAAGCCCACGCCCTTTGCCTTGTACATGGTGTCGAACATGTCCGCGATGAGCTGATCCAGTTCCGGGGTATTAAAGTTGGTGACCTTGTCCCCTTCGCGTTCCAGGACGGGGTCGCCATACTTGACGATCTTGAAAACCATGTTTTAGAAACGTGCCACCTGTTCTTTGTATCCGTCGAAATTGCGCTTGGTTTCAAGCAGCGAATCGCCCCCGAATTTTTCAAGAAAGGCTCCGGCGAGCACGATGGCCACCATCGCTTCCCCAATCACCCCCGCAGCCGGTACGACGCAAACGTCGCTCCGTTCGTAAGCGGCTTTGGCGGGCTCGCGCGTGGGGAGATCCACCGATTCCAGAGGACGGCGAAGCGTTGAGATTGGCTTCAACATCCCGCGCACGCGAATCTCTTCGCCATTCGTCATGCCGCCTTCGATGCCGCCCGCGCGGTTGGCTCCACGATAAAACTCGCGCTCCTCTTTTCGGTAATGGATGGTGTCCTGAACCACGGAACCGTAGCTGGCCGCGCCCTGTTCGGCCAACCCGATCTCGACTCCCTTTACTGCTTGCATGGAAACGATGGCTTGCGCGAGTTTGCCATCGAGCCGGGTATCCCACGTGGCGTGCGAGCCGAGGCCGACGGGCGCGCCTTTCACGACTACTTCGAAAACACCACCCACGGTGTCGCCGGTGCGATAAGCATGATCGACAACCTCTTTCATTCGCGTTTCGGCCTCAGCATCGACGCAGCCGAGAAGCACTTCGTCGCGCTCGCTCAGGGTCACGATTTCGGACCATTCGGCCGTTCGACCCAGTTTGCAATCGCCCACCGAAACCACGTGGCTGAGGATCTCCATCCCGAATGGACGAAGCAATGCTTTCGCCAATGCGCCGACCGCAACCCGGGCTGTGGTTTCCCGAGCGCTAGCGCGCTCTAGTACATAACGCGCATCCGTGAAGTTGTACTTGATGGCGCCGGAGAGATCCGCGTGTCCGGGACGGGGACGGGAGACGCTCTTGTGCTTCTCCTCGCTGCCGACGAAATCTTCAACGGGAAGCGCTTCGGTCCAGTTTTGCCAGTCTTTATTGCGGATGACGATCCCGACGGGCGCGCCGATAGTTTTGCCATGACGGACTCCGGCGACGATCTCCGCGTGGTCCGTTTCGATCTTCATGCGACCGCCACGTCCGAAGCCCTGTTGGCGACGCCAAAGCTCACGGTCCATGCGCGCAAGTTCTACGGGTATGCCTGAGGGAAGCCCGGCGACCGTCGCAAGAAGACACTCGCCGTGGCTTTCGCCAGCGGTTTCAAATCGAAACATTCTAGTTGAAATTTAATGATATCGCTCATCACGTTATGGGGTTAGAGCGGTCACTGAACGTTGTGCTTGCACTCGATCTTTACTATTTCTTCGTGAACAGCTTGTCGAGATCGAAGGTGATGCCGACATTGCCTCGCATCTCCTTTTCTTTGATCAGTTCCGTTCTGTTGGACGCCGTGAACGATATCGGGATCTGAACACCGGAATCGCCTATCGGAATCGAATACTTGGCTTGAAACACACCGATGTTACCGGGCTGATTTACGTTTTGATCGTTGATGCTGAGCAAGATTCCCAACGGCTTTTGATGGAGATGTTCGTAGAGTCCGCTAAACGTTAAAGTGCCCTTCGCCACGAAAGCAGGCACATTCCCGATGGGTACATCCAACTTACCCGATACTTGAAAATCGCGAAAGTTTCCCCGCGTTCCCGTTCGGGTTTCCGTAAAGAAATTTGTCTGCGCATTCAACGTGTAATCGGCTGAAAGCAGACTAGCTGTGTAGATGAGCTTGGCGCTGAAAAGATCCGGCGGCGGGAGGGCCGTAGTGATGGGAGCAATTCCCAAACTCCCCGAAGATGCGCTGATTACCGGCGGACGATTTAGGGAGAGCTCAAGTGAAAGCGTCGGCGAGCGGGAAATGGAGGAATACAACTGCCTCTGTCCTGTGCCGACTTCCAGCCGAGCGGCGATGTAGCCATTCAGCCTTTCCGACCAGCCGGGAATGGATACAGTAAGCTTCTGCAAATCTCCCAGATAGGCAGTCGCGATCGCTTCCAGGCTCGCCAGATCGGGCGAGACTAAAACGTCGTACTTGGCCATAGCCGCATTGAGCTGCGGGTCGTGGTCCCCAAGGTGGGAAAGCAGGTCTCGGGATCTTTCGGCAAGATCCTGCGAACTGCTTTGCAGGCTAAAATCCCGAATCAACCTCCAGTTCCGAGCGGAAAGCGGGTCGCGATCGTTGTGCAGAATGATTCGTGCTGTCGCCTGAGAAAGCTGCTGGTAATTGGCCAGGAAGGCCATCCCCGCTTTGCCATTCGCCGATGCGGTGCGGGAGGTGTCAAACGAAACCGAAAGGCTTACCTTCTCCAACGCGGCTAACGTCCGGTCGTCTGTCGGCGTTGTGCCCGGCCCATACCTTTTCGTCATTGCCTCAATCAGTTTCGCCGGGGTAGTTCGAAAGGTGGTGGTAGTTCCGCTAAATGCTTCCGTCAGCCCGCCGTACTCCACTGCTAACCCGAGCAGGGCCGGGACAGAACCACTGGACACCAGATTCGTCGAGCCGGATGCGCCTGCCGAAGCACCGGTTTGAACATCGAAGCGTCGAGCTTCCAGGTCGCCGGCCAAGCTGTTCGCTACTGTCGATGCGCTGAAACAAGCGGCAATGGTTGTACCGCTGTTTAGCCAGTTTCGAAAAGATGTCCGGGCATCTTTTACGCTTTCCTGCCTGTCGGAGGCGTTTGGTTGCGCATTGGCGGTCTTAAGAAGATTGACGATGGCGGTTGCCTCATTCGGAATATAGGTTTGCGTGCAAAGCTTGGAAAGTTGTGCTTGGCCTACTGTCGACACAAGGACACAAAGGGAGAATAGTCGAAAGAATCGATTCATTTCAGCTCCTAATTCCTGTTTGCGTGCTTGGTCTTGGAAGCGGCTGCAATGGATGGAGTCACCGCTACCGCGGCAGCCAAATCATGAGTCATAAAGTCAGTTGCTTTTGCAGCCGGCAATCGAAATTCATAAGGCAGATCGTCAATATCGCCAGAGGAAAGCGGAACCACGCTGTTCGGTCCGTCACTGGCGCCAACGCCGGAAAAACTCACGCGATACTTAGCCGAGCCGTCGGTGCTAACAGCCGGAGGAAACGCATAAACGATGGTGAAAAACTCCCGCTTGCTCGCAGGCATCGTAAGCGTGCGTATTTCGACAGGGACTTGGGGCGTGGGAACCTGCACCACGGTCCACTGCCCCCCACTGTCCAAGGTGGAGAAAGTAACCTGATACGGTATTCTCTGAGCTTTGACGGTCACAGTAATCACTTCGCCTGCGGCAGCCTCAAACAAGTCGCGATTTTCTGTGAGCCTCTTCATGAAATTCCTCGATTTTTTCGGTTCATGATGAGCTAAGCGGATTCGTGCAAGAAAGAGGACACGGTCCAAAGCGAACGGAGTAACTACCTCCAGCGACCTCTTGTCAATCGGCTATAATTCCCTACGGTGTTTGCTGGTTTACATTCCGCAGAAGCAGGTGAGATCACCCGTTTACTCGACCAATGGCAGGCAGGCGACCACAAAGCGGAAGGCGCTCTCTTCACAGCGCTTTACGATGCGCTTTACTCCATCGCGATCCATTCCATCCGGCGTGAAAACCCCGGCCACTCTCTCGGTCCGACGGCTCTCTTGAATGAAGCTTACCTGCGTCTGGCTAAAACGGAACGGATCAACCTAACAGGGCGTTCCCACTTTCTTGCTTTATCCGCACAGGTAATGCGACGAATCCTTGTGGATCGCGCCCGGGCGCGCCGGGCCGCGAAGCGGGATGGCTTGATGCTGACCGATGAGTATATTGATCTTGTTCCAACGGACTCCGATGCGGACCAGATTATCGCGGTAGATCGAGCTATGGAAACTCTGTCGAAAGACTTTCCGGATGAATCGGCCATTGTTGAATTGCGATGGTTTGCGGGTTACTCAGAAGATCAATGCGCCGAAATCCTGGCGCTTTCCACCCGAACCGTGCGCCGCCGCTGGCAGGTCGCTCGCACACGCCTAAAATTGCTGATCGATGGAACCGGACCCGAGATCGATCGCTAGTTCCAAGTCCGCTGAAAACGAGATCTTTGCCGAAGCAACAGATCTCCCACCCGACCACAGGTACGCTTTCGTTCAAGAACGGTGCGGTGGAGATTCGGCGCTTCTCCAATCCGTTCTCGCGCTACTTGTCCAGTTTGAGAGCCTCGGCTCTTTCCTGGACGGTCCCGCTCTATCCTCCAAGCGTTTTGAACCGCCGACGCCGATCGGGATGGTATTGGACGGCCGTTTTCGGCTTAACGAGGTTCTTGGCCAAGGAGGCATGGGCGTTGTCTATCGAGCGGACGATCTCGAATTAGGAGAGCCGGTTGCCGTCAAGATGGTTCGGGAGATGTGGCTCGACGATTCCGGAGTGCTAGCGCGATTCCGCGAAGAGATCCGCCTGGCTCGCAAGATCGCGCAACCGAATGTTTGCCGGATCTACGATCTCTTCGCCGATACCGGCAAAGACCGGCCGCGGGCGTTCTTCACCATGGAGTACCTGAAGGGGCAATCCCTCGCCGAACTCCTCAAATCCGGGTGGCGTCCGGAGGCCGGCGAAATACTCGACATTGCAGGTGGAATTGCCGCTGGGCTGGACGCCGCACACCATTCCGGGATCATCCATCGCGATCTAAAACCTGGCAACATCATGATGATCGCGTGCCCGAACGTGACCGGAACAGCTCGTTCGTGGAGACCGGTAATCATGGATTTCGGGCTCGCCCAAGCGCTTGCCAGCGATCGTGCATCGTTGACTCGCACCGGCCAGATTCTGGGCTCGCCCGATTACATGGCTCCCGAACAGTTCCTCGCCGAGCCAACTACATCCTCCGCCGACGTTTTTTCCTTTGCGGCAATCATCTACGAGATGGCCACAGGGTGCCGGCCGTGGCCGAGCGAAACTCTCGTGCGCACGGCCCTCCGTCGGGTAAGTTCAGAGGCCATCGTCCTGGATTTCGGTCCGAACATGCCGGTTCAGTGGAATGCCATTCTCGCCACTGCGCTTTCTCGCGATGCAACTCTGCGTCCTCAAAGTGCCGGCGAACTGACTCGACGTCTGGAAGGGCTGATCGCGCCGGTGCCTTTGCGAAAGAAACCGCACGCGCGCCTGTCGCGACGGGGCCTGATGGTAGGTTCGGGAGTCGCCGCCGTGGCCGGTATTTCCGCTTTTTACCTCTTTTTTTTAACGAAACGGCTTCCACCG
>CAXSIG010000028.1:746-18859 GCA_964237255.1 uncultured Bryobacteraceae bacterium | reverse complement strand
CGACTTAGTCATGTATAAAATGGCTTCGTCCAACGCCCAACTGAATCCGGAACTGACTGGAATTCCATTGGGCTATGAACCCGATAAGTCACGAGACGACTGGAAGCCTCTCCCTCATGATCAGTTTCACGATGGTCCGGTCGGTGGGGACGATAGCGTTCGCCGCTTACTTGAAATGGTAGTGGCTGCTGTGATTCCGTAGATCAGGCGAATTTCAGAGCGCGAAACATCGCGATGCGACGATCGCGCAACGGATCGTTGACCACTTTGCTGACATTATTGATGACCATGGTGGCTCGATCTCGAGCAGTAAACACCGGCCATTTCGGCAGCTTCGGCGTGTTTGGGTTGCCCGTCCGCGCAAACGCGATCCAGGCGTCGCTTACCTTGTCGGCCAATTCCGTTGCTTCTGAGCCGCCGCCGGTTAGTTTGGCAGAGATCTGAACGTTGTCGAAGGCGAATGGAATTTCCATATTGTGCGGCGATTTAAGTTTGCCGCCCTGCACAGGACTCTCCCAAGTGAAGTAGTACAGATAAACCGGACCTCTTCCCAGAGCGGCGCGACGTTCGGCGACTTTCATGGTCGGCGCAACGTACCGGTATTCGCTTTCAATCAGGAAGTAGATGTCCGTGGGTGTGGCGTTCGGGTTCTCTTTCCGGTACAGGTCGATCATCGGACCGGATCCATCGCCCAGTAATTCCTGAATTCGGGATCGCATCCCAGCATCGTCCAGATTCCAAGCAACTGCTTCAGTCGTTAGCCCTGTGTATTCGGTGCTTGTCGAGCCGATCAATACTGGCACATCGGCGGAGACGGGCGAGGCCGCCGGGTCGAATGGATGCTGAGGAAGAATGCTGCCATCAACGGTGGGGGCAAATCCTCCAACCGATTGGTCGACCTTACCCATCTCACGAACAACCGCGAAGTAAGCGGCCATGATGCGCTCCACCGGAAGTTGCTGGACGCGCTGAACTTCCGTTTTCTGGATGTTCAGTTTGGCAAGTAAGCGCTCAGCGTTACGAATAGCAGCGTCACGACTCACTACCTTAATAGCGACTCCGCTTTCGATCGTGGCTCGATGAAACAAGCCTTTTGCCGCCGGCATCGCGAGCAGGGTTTCAATCTTTCGTCCGCCGCCGGATTGCCCAAACAGCATCACGGTGTTGGGGTCGCCCCCGAACTGCGCGATGTTCGCGCGCACCCATTTGAGTGCGTGAACAATATCGAGCATCCCAGCGTCGCCCGATGCGGCGAAGTCCTGACTGAACCCGCTGAAATTAGCGAAACCAAGTACGTTGAGGCGGTGGTTGATGGTGACCACGACTACATCGCCGCGGATCGCCAGATTGGTTCCGTCATTACTGAGGGATGATCCGGAACCTGAGTTAAAACCGCCGCCGTGTAGCCAGACCATGACCGGTCGCCTGCGGTCATCGTTGATAGCTGGCGTCCAAACGTTTAATACCAGGCAGTCTTCACCTTCGCCCGGAGACTTCCCACCGGAAACTCCTAACGCTGTAAAAATCGATGGACCAGGAGTCGAGGGCTGCTGGGCTGGATGGGTACGAGGTGGATCGGGATCACGTTGCGGAGTGCTATGGCCATATTCCAAAGCGTCCCGAACACCGGTCCACTTCGGCGGATCCGTCGGAGCCATGAAGCGATTCTTACCTGCTGTGCTCGCTCCGTAAGGAACGCCTCGGAAGATCTTAATACCGCGATTCTCAATGCCTCGGATTTTACCGAAAGCCGTTTCGGCCGTTACAAACTTTTGCTCCTGACCTTTCAACCCAACGGCGCAGGTTCCAAGGAGAAACCCACGCCGATTGAGAGAAGACGGGATCATGATAGAGGCTTAGGCGATGATCTCTTTGATAGGCCCTTCACCCTCTTCGACCAGTCGCATGGTGCGGCCGAAAACCGGTAAGGTCATTTTTTTATAATCGAGACCCATCTGGTTGAGAATGGTCGCGTGAAGGTCGCTGTAGTAATGACGATTTTCCACCGCGCGATAGCCGTATTGATCGGTTGCGCCATGCACGATTCCGCCCTTGATGCCGCCACCGGCGAGCCACATCGTGAAGCCCTTCGGATTGTGGTCGCGGCCGGTCAGATTCTGTGACCAGGGACTTCGGCCAAACTCACTGGCCCACACGACCAGCGTAGAATCCAGCATGCCGCGCTGCTTTAAGTCGCGAATCAAACCCGCTACCGGCTTGTCCACCGCACGGCACAGTGGCTCATGGGTCTTCATGTCGCCGTGCGCGTCCCACGCGCCGTTACCGCCTCCCGCATGGCAAATCTGGATGAAGCGAACATTCTTCTCCGCCAATCGCCGCGCCAACAACAGCTGGCGTCCGAAGTCGTCTGTCTCTTTCTCTCCAATGCCGTAGAGATCCGTAACATTCTTCGGCTCATTCGCGAAATTGACTAGCTCGGGAGCCGAAAGCTGCATCTGCGCGGCAAGCTCATAGGATTTTACGCGCGCTTGGATGTCGGTATTCAGCGCATAGTGCTGCCGAAATTCTCTGTTGAGCGCATCCAATTCCTTCATTTGTTCTTCCCGCTCGGAAGCAGTCCCACCCTTTGGTGGATACAGGTTGGGAATCGGATTATCGCCAGGTTGAAACGGCGTTGCGGCGACGGTTGCGCCCAAGTAACCGCCGGTCACTTGAACTGGCGACGAGGGGCGCCCTATGTTTACAAACGTCGGGAGGTTCTTGTTTGCCGAACCGAGCGCATAGGAAATCCAACTCCCAAATGTCGGGTGGTCGAATTGCCTTCCGCGATGGCCGGTCGTCGTTTCAATCACAGCCGGGAAGTGGTTCCCTTCGTTGCACCAAAAAGACCGGACAACCGCGACGTCATCGATTACGCCGCCAACATTTGGAAACCAATCAGACACCGGAGTGCCGGATTGTCCGTAGTTCTTGAAGGTGCGCAGGCACGGGATGACAGGCCGCTTCATTTCCGCCACGTTGTCACCGAAACCCACTGCATCGACTAACGTGCCGGCGAGCTTGTTGTCCTTCGGGTCGAACGTATCGATATGGCTGACGCCACCGCACATGAACAAGAAAATGACAGACTTCGCTTTTGGTTCATAGCTGGTGGGGAAATGAGCGTCTTTGATCTTTCCCTCGTCGGCCAACAGGCCCCCCATGGCAGCCCCGAAAAATCCGCCGCCTGCCTGATAAAGGAAGTGGCGACGGGACACTTTACCGCACGGATAGATACTCTTTTCGTTCATGGGGATCACCGAACATACACGAACTCATCCAAGTTGAATAGCACCCAGGAGAAGTTCTTCAGCCGTTTTGGATCGTTGTTCAAAAAGGTCAGCGAGCCATCCTTCTCAGAAGCGGAAGGCGCGCGAGATAAGGTAATTTTGTACGCCAAATCGACAGCCATATTCAGATCGCCGGCGGACTCCTTCTCCACGCGTTCCGCCAACTTTACCGACGCTTTTTCGATCACAGGATTGTTCATCATGAACAAGCTTTGCGGCGCGGTCACGGTTTGGGTGCGCATGGGGCAGGGAATGCGTCCGTCATCGACGTCGAACGCCTGCAGGAAGTTCGGAACAACATCCCGATTCGGAGAGTAGCCGCGGACCATGTAGATGCCGCGACGATTTGTCCGGGCATCGGCCTGTTGACCACCGCGCCGCCCACCACCTCCGCCACCTTGTGGGTTCGGGTCGAATGAACGTCCTCCGACAGACAGATCAAGCGTTCCGGACGAGGAAAGAATTTCATCCCAGATGGGTTCCGCTTCCAGGCGCTGAAGGTTGAAATGCCAGAGATACGCGTTGCCTGCATCGATCTTATTGTTGGCAACCGTAACGGCTTCAGAAGCTTCGGAAGATCGCTTGTAAACATCCGAAGTAACCATGAGCCGAGTCATTGCTTTCATGCTGAATTTCTGCGAAACGAACTCGGACGCAAGCCAGTCCAGAAGCTCCTGGTTCGATGGCGCACCGCCGAGTTTCCCAAAATCGCTCGATGCTTTCTGCAAACCTTCGCCGAAGTGCCATTGCCAAAGGCGATTCACCGCGACACGGGCGAAGAACGGATTCTCCGGAGCGGTAAGCCATTCGGCAAATGCATCGATCCGGCCGTTTTGAAAATCAATTTTAGCGGGAGCGAACGCCCACCCTGGTTGCACTTCGTGATTCTTTTCCGGCCGCTCCACATCGCCGCTCGTTAGGATGTAGTTCTTCTCGGTTTCTCTCTTCCCGTCGACTTCCACCGTCCAGAACGCCGGGAGGTCAGCTGGGCGGCGTGCCTCCTGATTCAGCTTCCGGGTCAGTTCCGTATATTTGGCGGAAAGCTCGGGCGGCATCGCTTCTTTTAACGGACCGCTATCGATGCGCAGTACGGGGAAATAATCGTCCGCAATCTTCTGTTCCGCAGCCGTCCTGTTCTTCTCGGCCTTGCGAATAATCTCCTGCACGTTTGCGGGAGTCATCGCCACGCGTTCGTCGTACAACTTCTTTTCGTAGGGGGCGGCGAGGGCATCGATGGGCGCCTGAAGCGCGGCACGCTTGGCTTCATACTCATCCATCGCTTTTCCATGTGCGTTGATCTCCGCTACAGTCGCAAGCGTTACCTTTTTGACCGCCAAAGCATCGAATAACGCCTTCATGGAATAGAAGTCCCGCTGCTTGATGGGGTCGTACATATGGTTGTGGCACTTGGCGCAACCCACAGTCATGCCCATAAACGCGGTCGATACAGTCTCCACGGCTGTAATCGGGAGTTCTCCCACTTCGTGGTTGTCCCGGATTACATCTCCGCGGGCCAGAAATCCGAGGGCGAACAAGTCTTCCGTCCGTGGTTCCACACGACTCCGGTAACCCGTAGCGGACATTTGGGTGCGCGTCGCATTACGATAGCCCGTCAACTGCGCATTGACAAATTGATCGTAAGGCAAATCCTTGTTCAACGACGAAATAACCCAGTCGCGCCACATATGGATTCCAGGCGCGGCAAGCATTCGCTCGTCGGAATCCGCATATCGAAGAACATCCAGCCAATGCCGTCCGTAGCGCACGCCATACTGCTCACTTGCCAGCAACTGGTCAACGACCTTTTCGTAGGCATCGGGCGAAGCATCTTTCAGAAACGCGGCCTGTTCCTCAACGGAGGGCGGCAGCCCAACCAAGTCCATGTAAACGCGTCGCAGGAGAACCATTCTGTCCGCCGGTCCCGTGCCGCGGAGACTTTTCGCTTTCAACTTGGCCGAGACGAATGCGTCGATAGGATTTCGGTAAACGTTGGCGCCCGTCGGAAGGTCGGGCCGCTCCACGGGTTTCAGACTCCACAAACCGGGCGCGCCAAAAAGAGAAAAAGAGAGAAAAAACAGTAGAACGCCGGAGCGTACTATCACTGGAATACCTCTCAGATATTTTACCATCGAATCCTGATATATTGATCGCCAGGAGATCCCATGTCCGAGTCGGAATTCAGCCGCAGAGACCTACTTGCGGGGGTGCGAAAAATCGCAACTGTGCCGCTGATTGGAACGGCGATGGCCACCGCCCCATTTCAAGCAAAAGCTGTCCCGAAACTGAAGGGCGGCGCTAATTCCGTTGTCATCCCGACACATGAATTTGCGGGTCTGAACGGCTTCACTTATCGGGAGGAGCGGATCGATTTTCCTGCAAGTTGGCAGGTCAGTGTAATGGAGATGGCTGGGCACAATTTGCCCGCGCTGACTCCCGCGGAAATCGCAAAGCAGTGCGACACGCCAATCGGCACGAAAAGCTTGCGCGAGATGGCCGAAGGGAAAAAAACCGTCGCAATCAGCTTTGACGATCTAAGCAGGACAACACCTGCTTACACCGTAGCGCCCTGGATGGTTGCCGAACTCGGCAAAGCGGGAATCAAAGACGAAAATATTCTCTTCATCGGATCGTTTGGGACCCATCGAGCCATGACGCAGGACGAGGTGGCGCGAAAGCTCGGGGTGAACATCGCAAAGCGTTATGCTTGGCTGAACCACGATGTCTTCGACAATTTGAAAGACACCGGCACAACCACCCGCGGAAATAAAGTGCTTTTGAATCAGACCTTTTTGAGTGCGGATCTGAAGCTGTGTATCAGCGGCATCAAAGTTCACCAGGACGGAGGTTACGGCGGCGGAGCAAAGGCAATTCTTCCCGGCTTGGCTGGCCTTCCCACCATCGAATACAACCACACAAAAATTCTTACCAAGGTCAACACCACTGGCCCGGTAAAAATTTTCAAAAACGATATGCGGCTGGATATGATTGAGGCCGCAAAGATGGCTCAGATAGACTACACGCTGCAAATCATGTACAACTCGCGCCTGAAACCCACTCACGTCTGGGCAGGCGATATCATCGACGCGCATCACGCCGGTGTGCGGGTGGCGTCGAAAACTTACTGTACCCCGACGTATAAAAACGCCGACATCGTTGTGGCGAATGCTTATCCGCAAAACGCGCAGGCGTATCACGGCGCGCTGTGGATCAATTACTCGGTGCGGGAAGGCGGCACGGGAGTGGTCATCGTGCAGAGCCCGCTGGGAATCGATCCGGTTCACTATCTGAATAACCGGCTTGCCGGAAAAGGCGGAGTTACTCAATACGATTTGACCACCCGGCGTCTCGTCGGCAACGCGAAAAGGCCATCCAAGAACACGAACTTGATTGTGTACTCGCAATACCTGACGCGGAACATGCAGAACAACTACAAGACAGGCACCATCTTTTGCGACAAATGGGAAGACGTGGTGGCTAATCTTCGACGACTGCATCCGGGCGACCCCACAGTGGCCGTTTACCCGTATGCGGGCATGCAGCACCAGGAAATCGAGCTCGACGGTTAGAGTCACTCGTTGACGCGTCGCAGATTTTCCGGAGCGCTGGCGGCTTCTGCGTTCGGACTTCAAGGACAGGGAGTTTCCAGCAGATACGTGATAGCGCAGCCTCGCGGAAAAGCTTCTGGTTTGCCCTTCGACGCTCATTTCACAGACATTGCCGACCAAGCGGGACTACGACAGCCTGTAATCGTTGGAACCGAGGATCGCAAAGACTACATTCTTGAGACAGTTGGATGCGGAGCGGCGTTCATCGATTACGATAACGACGGCTGGCTCGACATCTTTCTTCTCAGTGGAACACGAATTGAAGGGCCGTCCGAAGGCGGTAACCGACTCTACAAAAATAATCGCGACGGCACATTTGTCGACGTAACGGCCAAAGCCGGTCTATTACGCACGGGCTGGGCTTCGGCTGTTGCCGTCGGGGATTATGACAACGACGGTTTCGATGACATCTTCATCACCTACTGGGGCCAGAACGTCCTGTATCGGAACAACCGCGACGGCACATTTACCGACGTAACAGAAGCTTCTGGCTTGCTCCACAGCGGCACGCGTTGGGGTTCCGGCTGTACGTTCCTGGATTACAATCGCGACGGCCACTTGGATCTTTTCGTCGCCAATTACCTGGAGTTCGATTTCAAGTCGGTTCCCAAACCGGGCACAAATTCGAATTGCAACTGGCAGGGTATGCCGGTGCTTTGTGGACCGCGAGGATTACCGCCCGGGGTACCGGCGCTGTATCGAAACAACGGCAACGGCAAGTTCACCGATGTGAGCGTGGAATCCGGCATCACCAAGGCTCAAGGCAGCTACATGATGACCGCGGTAGCTGCCGATTTTAACAATGACGGATGGCCTGATATCTACGTCGCTTGCGATTCCACACCCAGCTTCCTCCTGGTGAATCAGCGGAATGGGACCTTTCGAGATGCCGGTCTGGAATGGGGCGTGGCGCTCAATGAAGACGGGCAGGAGCAAGCGGGCATGGGTGTCGGCATTGGCGACTTCGATCTCGACGGGAACCTGGATATCGTAAAAACCCATTTCGCCGATGACACAAGCGTGCTGTATCGGAATACGGGCAAGGACAATTTCGACGATAAAACGGTTGCCAGTGGCTTAGGAGTCGAAACTCGGTTTATCGGATGGGGAGCGGGCATTGTGGATCTGGATAATGACGGAAACCCGGATCTCTTCATGGTGACAGGCGGCGTTTACCCGGAACTGGCGCGCAAGTTCGCGAAGTATCCTATGAAGACTCCACGAACCATCTTCCGTAATTTAGGCAACGGTAAATTCGAAGAGCTGATCGAAATAGCTGGGCCAGGGATCGATGCCCCTCACTGCAGCCGCGGGTGTGCTTTCGGAGATTTCGATAACGATGGGGACATGGATGTCTTAATCGTGAATCTCAACGAGCCGCCTTCTTTACTGCGCAATGATGTCAGCGGGAAGAACCATTGGCTGAAGGTGAAACTTATTGGAGTTAAGTCAAATCGCGGTGCTGTGGGCGCGCGCGTAACAGCCCGGTACCAAGGCAAGATTCAGGCTCAGGAGGTGCTCAGTCAGTCCAGCTTCTATTCAGCGAGCGACTCTCGTCTGCACTTCGGCTTAGGTACAGCCAAGACTGCCGATTTGATGATTCGCTGGCCAAACGGCGGGAAAGAGACGGTGACGAATGTGCTGGCAGATCAACTAGTGACTGTGAAAGAAGGTTTGGGCATCGTGAAGCGGACCAATTTCAAGACGGCCTAATGTTTCGAGTCGCTCTCGGCAAGCGACAGCTCTTTCAGCGCCGCTTTCACCTCCGCTGCGGATGGGTTTAACTGGGAAGCAATCTGAAGGCTGGCGCGTGCCTCCTGCCAATTCTTGGTACGGATCTCTATTAATCCCAGCAGGTCATGATAAAGCCCCACGGAGGGCGCCAGGCTCCCCGCCTCCGTAGTTCTTTGCGCTGGCGTACTTTTGCAAGTCGAATTGGACGCTGGCAAGTCGGAATAAAATCGCATCGTTCGAGGGTTGAATTTCACGAGCCTGCTCCAGCTTGGATGCCGCGGTAGTTAGATCTCCCGCATCCACCAAGACTCGCGCCTCTTCGATCAATCTTGAAGCTTGCCGCTGGGCCTCCGTATCCGACTTAGTCTTCTTCGTGAGCTCCGTAAACTTCGCCAACGTACGGGTCCGATCCTCAGTCTTTCCCAGACCTCCATAGGCGCGCGCCAGATGGTAGTAGACTTCGGAGTCTTCACTACCCAGCCGCAGAGCCGTCTGCAGTTCCTCGACAGCTTCCTGGTAGCGGCCGTCCCGGTTGTACGCGGAGCCAAGCAGGAAGTGCGGTTCGTACGCTTTTGGCGCCAATTTCATCGCGCTTTGCAACGTCAGTATTGCTTTTCCGGTGTCGCCGCTCTTCAGGTAAATATTTGCCAAGCCAAGCAGGGCGGTGACATCGTTCGGCCTGAATTGGAGGGCTTCCTGAAATTGTTTCTCCGCCCCTTCCTGATTGCCAGTGGCCAAGTAACCGGCTCCCAAATCCGCATGAGCCTGTGGATCTTTGGGTTCCACTTTTACTAAAAGTTCCAGTATCTCGACAGCCTTCTGTGGGAGCTTTTCTTGAAGGTAAATCGTAGCCGCCCCACGCAGCGCGGCACCGTTGCCCGGTTCCAGTTCTAACGCACGAAGATAGGCCGAGAGCGACTCTTTGTTATTGTGCCGCTCCGCATAGGCGTCACCTAGCGCAAGAAGCGCAATCGTTAGTTTGGGATCGCACTGAATGGAGGATTGAAAAGCGATCAGAGCCGCATCCGGCTTATTCAATCGGTATTGCGACAAGCCCAAGCCGAACAGCGCTTCGCAACGGGAACTTTCCCGATAATCTTTCTCGAACAGACTGGCCGCGTCCGTATACCGGCCGGCGTCGAAGGCCTGTTCCGCCTGCTTCCGCGTCTGGCCTTGTGCCAGACAAGCAGCGAATCCTAAAACCACCAGCCGCCACACCATCAGCTTGATTGTAGTGGAGCATTCGGGAACTCCCGATACGACACGATACAATCGGTATCCTTGCGGCGTAGATGCTTCTTGCTCGGGGCGCTTTCGCAAAGCGCAGGCGCATTGTGGTCCGCAACGCCCCCCTTACACCGAGGCTTCGATAGCGTAGCGTCCCAGGCCGGCGTACACTTTCTGCACGCCGCCAGCAAGACGAGTCAGAAATATCTGCCGGAGTCCATGGGAGCCGGCGTTGCAATGTTGGACTATAACAACGACGGTCTGCTCGACCTCTTCTTCGTGAACGGAGCGGCGTTGCAAGATCCCATGCCTCAAGGCGCAAAGCCGGCTAAGTCCGACTCGCGCTATTGGAACCGCCTGTATCGAAATAACGGCGACGGAACGTTCACGGACGTCACGCGCGAGGCAGGCATCCAAGGTGAAGGATATGGCATGGGGGTAGCGGTCGGCGACTTCAACAACGACGGTTATCCTGACATCTACGTCACCAGCGTGGGTGGAAATAATTTATACCGGAACAACGGTGACGGGACCTTCACCGATATTACGCGCGAAGCCGGAGTCGCCGGGAGCGGGTGGTCTGTCGGAGCGGCGTTTGTCGATTACGATCGCGATGGGCATCTCGATCTGGTCGTCAGCCGCTATCTGGATTGGGATTTCACGAAGAACAAGTATTGCGGGCAGCCGGACAAGGGCTATCGATCCTATTGCCATCCAAATGAATTCGAACCTTCCACGCACTTGGTTTTTCACAATAACGGCAATGGCACTTTCTCCGACGTGTCAAAGAAGTGCGGTATCGGCGCCGTTCCCGCGAAAGGCTTGGGACTCGCGATCAACGATTTCGACCGGGACGGCTGGCCCGACATTGCAGTGGCCAACGATTCGTTCCCCGAACAGCTATTTCGCAATAACCGCGACGGCACCTTTACCGAAGTTGCCACTCAACTAGGGCTCGCGTTCGATGAAGACGGAAAGACCTTCGCGGGGATGGGAATTGACTTTGCGGATTACGACAACAACGGTTGGCCCGATGTTTTTATCAACGCTTTGGCAACTCAGCGCTACGCTCTATTTCGCAATCAGGAAGGCCGCGGCTTTGAATACGTTTCGGGAAGCGCAGGGATCTCACGAATCACAGCAAGTCACTCCGGCTGGGGAGCGAAATTCATTGACTACGACAACGATAGCTGGAAGGATCTGGTCGTGGTCCAGGGGCACGTGATGGACAATATCGAACTCACCCAGCCCTCCGCAAAGTACAAGGAACCACTGCTCCTGATGCACAACACGAAGGGGAAGTTCGAAGACGCGTCCAGCCAGGGAGGCAGGATTTTTCAGGAGACATTTGCCGCGCGAGGAGCCGCCTTCGGTGACCTGAATAACGACGGCTTCCTAGACATGGCTATCAACTGTAACGATGGCCCGGCTTTGATTTTGATGAACCAGGGAGGCAACGGTAATAACTGGCTCTTGCTGAAAACCGTGGGGACGCGAAGTAACCGGGACGGAATCGGGGCTCGAATTCGATTGGTGTCCGAATCCGGAGAGGAGCAACACGGGTTTGTGAACGCCGTCGGTAGCTACGCATCGGCGAGCGATACGCGCGTTCACTTTGGCCTCGGAAAATCGAAAGTGGCGCGTCTGATCGAGGTGTTCTGGCCCAGCGGGTTGCGTCAACAGCTGGAAAACGTTAAGGCAAACCAGCGGCTTACAGTCACAGAGCCGAATGAGAAACAGCGCTCAATGTGATACGATTTCCACCATGCCCAAGTCTGGCCCAGGGAGTCTTTGGATGACTGTTTTCCGCATTTCGCTTTTTTCTTTTCTAATGTCCTGCGTCGCTCTGGCACAGGATCGTGGTGCGATCAGTGGCGTTATCACCGACTCGACGGGTGGACTGGTACCCGCGGCCAAGGTCGTTGTCGAAAATCCTGCGACGAATTTCACTAAAGATGTAATGTCGGGTAGCGATGGAACCTACACCGTTGTGAATTTGCAGGCGGGCGACTATCGGATTACCGTTTCGAAAGACGGTTTCCGTAGCTCGGAAACGCAACGAGTGCACGTGGATGTCAACACGACAACTCACGTCGACGTCCAACTGCAACTGGGTTCCACCCGAGACGTGGTTGAGGTACAGTCAACGGTTTCGCTCCTGCAAACCGATAAAAGCGATTTAGGGCAGGTAATTAACAACAAAGCAATCAACGATCTTCCTCTTTTTGCGAACGGCGGTCTCCGCAGTAACGTGGCGTTTACCTCCCTAACGCCTGGAGTCAATACAAATCTCACGGGCGATCCGGACAGTACGACGGCCAACATTCGCATTGCCGGCGGACTGGCCAACGGCGCGAGTCAGTTGCTTGATGGCTCTGAGGCTCAGAGCGAACGCAAGAACGATCCTCAAATGCGCGTAGTAAGCGCGGAGGGCATTGAGGAATTCAAAGTCCAAACCAGCGCCTATTCCGCCGAATTTGGACGAGCTTCGAACGGCATTCTAAACTACACCACCAAATCCGGCACAAATGCGTTTCACGGAACGGCTTTCGGCGTTATTCGCAACCAAGCCCTGAATGCTTCCGGCTTCTTCTATACCGCTCCCACGGTTTCGAATCCGGTGATCCACAATCAGAATTTGGAAGCCGCCAGTTTTGGTGGGCCCGTTCGCATCCCGAAATTGGTCGATCTGCGCAACAAGGCGTTTTTCTTTCTCTCCGGAGAACGGTCTCGCGCGAAAGATGTATCAAATTCCGGTCTCATCAGCCTGGCGCCTGCCGCCTTCCGAAATGGCGACTTCCGTGGTCTTACGGATTCCAGGGGCGCGGTAATTCCTCTCTATGATCCGTTCGATGGCAGCGGCAATCTGATCGCCGACGCATCTCAGCGCCCGCGACTCTCCTGCAATGGAGTGTTAAACGTGATTTGTCCGAGCCGAATCAACCCGGTTGCAGCGCTGATCGAAAGTAATGTGCCGCTTCCCTCTAACCCAAACGCCTTCCAAAACAACAATGCAATCGTGAACAATGGATCCCGGACGCCCGGCGAAAACCAGGGTGTTTATGCCGTGAAGGGCGATTACAACGCCACACAATCCATGCATTTCAGCGGTGTGTTCAGCCGGCAATATTTCAATGGCTATACTCTCATGGGGCCCATTCCCGGGCCGGTCAGCGAAGCGTTTCAGGAGTTCGGCACCACCAAATGGGTGCGGCTTAACGGAGACCAGACATTCACCAGTAATCTTCTGAACCACTTCTCTTTTGGCTACAACCAGCGTGATTTGGGCGAGCAGGGAAATACAAATTTAGGACCGTATGACGGCACGTACGGGAAGGCCACAGCCATCCCGGGTGTCCTAAGTTATGGAAAGTCGCCCAACTATAGCGCTTACTCCTTGGGTACGTACGGAAACCGAAACACGAATATATCGACACGATCCCCAGGCAAGACCTATAGTTTTACGGACACGCTGACGTGGCTTAAAGGAAAGCATTCCATCAAGACCGGCTTTGAATTCGTTCGTGCCAGTTACTCGCGCCAGGATTGTAACGGTTGCGCGGGGAGCGCCAGTTTTGGCTCCGGTGCTACGGGTAACCCGAGTGTGAGCGGAACTACCGGTTTCGATTATGCGTCGTTCCTGCTCGGTACGGCTTCGGGTGGAAGCTTCAATTACGGAGCGAACATCAACTACATCTTTCCTTACTACGCCGCTTTCGTTCAGGACGACATAAAAATTTCGGCCCGGCTTACGCTTAATATCGGACTCCGCTACGACTTGCCTCTCCCTCGGCGCGAGGAAAATTTTCAGAACAGCAACTTTGATCCGACGGCGCCGAATCCATCGGCTGGCAATCTGCCCGGCGCGCTGATCTTCGCCGGTTCCGGAACAGGCCGTACTGGCAGAACGACACTTCTGCATGGCCGAAAAAACGCATGGGGTCCGCGCTTCGGCTTCGCCTATCAGGTCAGTTCTAAGACAGTAATCCGGGGCGGCGGCGCCGTACTTTACGATTCCAATCGTGAGGATGGCAACGCGGATAATGGGATCCAAGGGTTTGGCGGCAGCTTCAACGCCGTCAGTAGTTATCTGTCGAATGGGGTTTCGTTTCTGCTGAAAGACGGTTACAACACATTCGGAAGCCTGGTCACTAACGGGAAGCCGCCAATTGTGAATCCTTCCATTCAGAATTTCGGTAGCCCTAGCTATATTTCGGATGGTGCGACGGCTCAATTTTACGACTACAACTTCACCATTGAGCACAGCTTTTCGTCAAAGACTTTAGCTCGGGCCAGCTACCATGCGAATCTCGGCAACCAGTTACAATCCAGCCAGAACTACAATCAGCTGGATCCCAAATACATCGGAATCTATGGCAGCCTGCTTACGTCACCGCTGAGCAGTGTTCTTTCGAATCCGATTTTAGCCAATAACGGGTATAAGCTACCGTACGCCGGTTATCCGACCAACCTGAGCCTTGCTCAATCGCTGGCGCCCTTTCCTCAATTTAACCTCGGGTTTGGCGGAACCACGAACGGCGGCCACAGCACGTGGCACGCATTTGAAAGCAGCTTCCAGCACAATTATTCGCACGGCTTATACTCGCTGGTGTCATACACGTTCTCGAAGTTTATTTCCAACAATACTTCGCCAAATGTTTATATCAAAAACACGGAAAAGTCGATCTCAAGCGCGGATCGTCCACACGTATTCTCCGCCGCAACTATCTACGATCTTCCTTTTGGTAAAGGCAAAACATACGGAGCGAACTTAAATCCTGTTATTGACACCGTTCTCGGGAATTGGCGGGTCTCCGCGGTGCAGCATTATCAGAGTGGCAATCCCATTCAGGTTACCGCCGGTCAGAATCTTTACGGAGCGGGAAACGCACGGCCTAGCTACGTACCCGGACAACCACTGCGTAATCCGAGTTGGGATCCGAAAGACCCCAATAGTCGATACCTAAATCCCTTAGCCTTCGTTCAGCCGGCAAACGGAATTTTTGGCGACGTTCCGGCTTATATTCCTAATCTGCGGTCCCCTATTCAGTTAAGCGAAGATGTGGCGATAAGCAAAGACTTTCCGCTGGGCAGCAAAGAAGAGAAGAAATTCGAGTTCCGGGCGTCCGCGTTCAACATTGCGAATCGGCACCTGTTAGGCGGATTGACCACAGGAATCACGAACGCCGCCTACGGACAGTTCAGCAATCCGCAAACGAATCAGCCGCGTAATATCGAATTCAGCCTTCGCTTCCGGTATTAGGGCCAGTAGGGCACGCCCTTGGCCTGCGGCGGTCTCCCCAGACTGCCTTTGCTGTACACAGCCAAGCTTCTATCTTTCGATCAGTATTCTTCATAGCACCAAACGCGGGGCTGAGCCTGCCGGGAGAGCCGGACACCAGCGCCCGCTAATCTGCCAATCGCGCCGCGTAATCCAACGAAGCGTAATTGGCGGCCAAGTCCCAAACGCATCCTCGCCCAGCTAGTCGGGACCTGAGAATTCATAGCCGACGCAACCCCCTGCCCCTCACCGGTTATCCTGGAAATGTACCCATGCACATACGGAAACAGCGGTTATTAACACCAGGCCCAACGCCTCTTTATCCGCCGGCTCTGCACGCGATGATGGCGTCCGATATGCACCACCGGACCCAGGAATTTCGTAGCGTTTACCAGTCGGCTCTCAACGGATTGAAGGAAGTGCTCGCCACCTCGTCGGACGTGCTTTGTTTTGCGGCCTCCGGCACCGGCGCAATGGATGCGTCGGTCTCGAATCTGTTTTCGAGAGGCGACAAGGTAATCATCTGCTCAGCCGGAAAGTTTGGTGAGCGCTGGATCGAAATCGCGAAGGCATACGGACTGGAAGCTGTTGTCCTCAAGGAAGAATACGGCCAGGTCGTCTCGCCGGAGCGCGTGCGCCAGGCCTTCGCCCAACAGCCCGATACCAAAGCCGTCTTCGTCACCGCTTCCGAAACCTCCACCAGCGCCCAGCATGACGTCCGCGCCATGGGTGAATTCATCCGCGGCACCAGCGCCATCTTCATCGTCGATGCCATCACCGCCATGGGCACCATGCCTCTGGATATCGATGCATGGGGTCTCGATCTGGTGGTCGGCGGCTCGCAGAAAGCCTTCATGATTCCTCCCGGCCTCGCGTTCCTCACCGTCAGCCCGAAAGCCTGGAAAATGGTGGAAACGGCAACGCTGCCCCATTACTACTTCGATCTCAAGAAGGAGAAGAAAAACGGCGACATGGGCGAATCGAGTTGGACCCCCGCCACCTCGCTGATTCTCGCTCTGGACGAAGCACTGAAGTACATCCGCGGCATCGGCATGTCCAAGGTCATTGAGAATGCGCAGTTGCTCGCTACCGCCACGCGCGCCGCTGCCGAGGCGCTCGGTCTGGAAGTCTTCGCTTCGTCCCCTGGAAGTTCCGTAACCGCCTTGCGCGCACCCGGCGGCATTGATTCGGGCGTGATCGTGAAGCAGTTTAAATCCCGCTTCGGCGCAATCATCGCGAATGGCCAAGGCTCGATGCAGGGGCAGATCTTTCGCATCGCGCACTTGGGATATTTCGATTTCGCCGACCTGTTCGCTGTGATCGCCGCGCTCGAAATTATCCTTCATGCGAACGGCTATCCCTTGAAGTTCGGCACAGGTGTCGCAGCGGTGCAGGAAGTGTATGCGCAAGCCGCTCTTCCGGCGCCTGCCAAACCGAAAGCGGAATTGGATATCGATCTGGCGGTTGCTGCTCGGTGAACGTTCTGGTAGCGGAACCCATGGCCGCCGCTGGCCTGGAACTCCTAAAATCCCAACAGGGCTGGAACGTCATCGTCTCCAGCCCCAAAGAGTATTCGGCACATTTGGGTGAAGCGGATGCGTTGGTTGTCCGGAGCGCCGTGCAAGTCACTCCGGATGTTCTCTCGAAGTCACCCAAACTCCGCGTGATTGGCCGCGCCGGGGTTGGCGTCGATAACGTCGACCTGGAAGCCGCAACAGCTGCCGGCGTTCTCGTTATGAATACTCCTGGCGGAAACGCGGTGTCTGTCGCGGAGCATACCCTGGCGCTCATGCTCTCCATGGCTCGCGCGATCCCGGAAGCGTCCGCGTCCACTAAATCCGGCAAGTGGGAGAAGAAAAAGTTCCTTGGCAGCGAATTGCGCGGCAAGACGCTCGGAATCGTCGGGCTTGGCAGCGTCGGCCGTGAAGTTGTAACCCGCGCCCGCGCTTTCGGCATGGCGGTAGTTGCTTATGATCCGTTTGTCACTGCGATTATTGCTGCGGACCTGAACGTCGGCCTAGTCTCGCTCGACGAACTTTTCGCGCAGAGCGACTACATCACCCTGCACGTCTCCCTCACGCCCGATACCGAAAACCTACTGAACGAAGCCGCTTTCCGGAAGATGAAGCAGGGTGTCCGTATCGTTAACTGCGCTCGCGGCGAATTGATTGACGATGCCGCGCTCCGTTCCGCTATCGAAACCGGCAAAGTAGCGGGAGCTTCGCTCGATGTTTTCCGCGTCGAGCCGACGAACGCGGACTATCCACTCTTCGCCGTCCCGCAAATCACGGCTACTCCCCACATCGGCGGTTCCACCGAAGAAGCGCAGGAGATCGTCGGTGTCCGGATTGCGGAGCAAATGGTGGAATATCTCCGCCATGGTGTCGCGATCAATGCGGTCAACATGCCGGCGCTCTCGCCGGAACAATACCGCGCCCTTGGACCTCACATCGAAGTGGCCCAGAAACTCGGCAACTTCGCTGCGCAACTTACGCCCGGTAATCCCCAAGCCGTCCGAATCACCTATTTTGGACGAATCGCCACCCTCAATACCAGTCTCCTCCGCAACGCCGCTCTGGCCGGTCTAGTCAGCCGATCGGTCGCCCGCGCGAATGTCGTCAATGCTATGCAGATTGCCTCGCAGCGGGGTTGGTCAGTCACGGAAACCCACGACAAGCACCCCGGAAAGCAGGACGCCATTCGCATCGAACTGGAAACGGACACCGCGCGAACCGTTGTAGAAGGGGCATGGCTCGGGGAGCGCGCCCGCCTTCTCATCCTAGACGGCATCTACTGCGAAGCTCCGCTTTCCGGTCACCTGATCTGCATGAAAAATCAGGACGTCCCGGGAGTTATCGGCTACGTCGGCAATGTCCTTGGCCGGAATTCCATCAATATCGCAAACTTCTCCCTTGGTCGGCGCGAGGATCAGATCGATCCCGGCCGCTTCGGCGGCGCGCCCGAATGCGGCGTCGT
>CAXSIG010000028.1:0-736 GCA_964237255.1 uncultured Bryobacteraceae bacterium | reverse complement strand
GATCGATCCCGCCGAACCCCGAGAAGCGATCGCCGTCGTTTCTACCGATGCCGAGGTGTCGGCTCAGGTTTTAAACGAATTAATGGAGAATCCGGCGATTAAACTTGCTCGCTCCGTCGAATTTAATTCGTAATTTCGACTAAAGTCAAAGCCTTACTAGTACTATTACAGTACTCGGGGGATATTGTGGCAGCGCGAATCTGCCGATAGATTAGTGTTTGAGGTCAATGTGAGCGTCGAACCCATTTATTATTCGGGGGTCCTTGCCGATTTAAAAGCGCGCCGCGACTCGCTGGCGAACCGGATGACGAATATCGATTCGGCAATCGATAGCATTCGTGGCCTCCTGGATGGTGGCGCTGTGCCGCCTGCGCCTCCAAGCGAGATTTCCAGTCGGGAGAGTGTTCCGGAAGCGCGGGTGGCGCCCCAACCTTTGCCTGTTCGAATCCAAGCGAGTGAGCCTGATCGAAGGAAAAAGGCCACTGCATTAAACATCTACGTTAATCCGTATCCGGAGTGGGGCCGGGCCATGGCAAGGGGGAAAACAGTATCGCGCAAAAAGGGCGGAGTTCGATGCCCCAAATGCGGATCCTGCGACACCCGGCAGTCGCTCACGCGTGGTCTGTCGGACTTTCTGCTTTTTCTTTTTGACTTTATGAACGCCCGATGCCGGAGCTGCAACTCTCGCTTCCGCGTCTGGCGAACGCCCGAAGCGCAAGCCATGCTTGGCGAGGCG
>CAXSIG010000027.1:0-19057 GCA_964237255.1 uncultured Bryobacteraceae bacterium | reverse complement strand
CAGCCTCATCGACAAGTCCGGCGCCGGGATGAAGCTGGCCGATCTCCGCAAACTCATCAATCCGACTTGCCCGAGGTGGAAGGCGATCTCCAGGAACGAACTGTGTGGGGTTTACTTCCCAAAACCGGCCAACGCGCAGGGACACCTAACCCCGCACAATGCACGCCCGCCCCAACCCGCCCTTACACTCCCCTCTTCAGCACCAAAGCAACAATCCCAATCACGACCAGGGCACTGAACATAACGGTCACAAGCTGCGCGTCGAAACGGGGCAGCTTAGGCAGAGAAACGATAAGGCCCACCGCTCCGACGATGGCCATGGTCGCGAAGATTATGGCGGCGGGTGGACGTTCGGACGTCATTTTCTCGTAGTATCCTAACACCGCACGGCCATGGACTGGCTCACAGCTTCTGCCAGGTACTAGTTCCCGACTTCGGCTCAACCGCTCGACTCTTCGCGTAGAACCGACGCTGGCAGGATCGGCACCGATAGGGAGCTTTCCCGAACCAGGAAAAAAGGAAGTCCGGGAGTCGCGGCCGCTGAGACAGTCTGGTGTCTCTATACCCGCATTTCGGACACCGAGGCGGTTGAGAAGAATTATCCGTTGTCACTTTTCGTCACATGGTGTTCGGCGCGGGCAGTCACTTGTGATGCGGCCTGCTTCGATCGTAGCCATCCACGTACGTGCCGTGGCTGTTATAGTAACCGCGAACGTGAACAGGGCCATTGTAACGTGACGGAACCTCGGAACCGGTGAACCCCGCGCTAGCGGGCGGATATGTGGGCTCGTTACGGTTGAGCCAGTAACCAACTCCAATAATTAGGGCCAAGACAATGGTGAGAGTGCACGCTGTGTATTTCGCGGCCCGCTTAATCTGACTGCGAATGCTTTCCCGAACTGGTGTGGCGGGCGGCGGTGGGCCATAGCTGAACCGAAAGTTCCCGCAGGCTTCCGTTTGAGGCGGAGCGCGTTTCTTAACCAGACGACTGCGTGCGCCGTCGAGCAGGCTCAGTGCGGCGCGTCGAGACAGGTCGCCGATCACGACTTCGGCTCCGTGTTCCGCGCGATCGCCTTCAGGTAGTGCGCAATCTCGTTCAGCTTTGCAATTACCGAAGCGACGGCAAAAAGACCAATGCTCCCGCCGGCGACTTGGCCAACAAGTACAAATTTCGGTCCAGAATCCAGAGAAGATTCCGAGAGCGCCGCCAAGCCAACAATCAGGGCAAGCAATAACCCCAAGCCACCGAAAATCCAGAGGAGCACGGCCCAGCCGGGTGGATCAGGGGCTCTTAATGGGGCGGGCCCGCCAGTTGGGATTATTGGACTCTCAGGCGGAGTCATTGCGACGCGAGAAGATCGTCGATCTCGTTCGAGTCCGGACGCTAGCGCGGTATGATCTGTGTAGCCGCCCGATTCATCCTCAAATCGTGTGACTATGGGCCTTCGCGGCGCGGCTCAAACGCAACGACGGCCCAAAACGAAAAAGGTTCACGAGTGAAGTCGCAGTGCTTCTATGAAAATGGCCGCCAGACGTGAGTCTTAGCGGCCAATTAGAAATGCTGTGGAGACTGTAAAAACGCTAATTTGTTCTGCGACGTCGGATGCTGCCTGCAAGCAGTAATCCGATTCCACCCGCCAAAGCGTAGAACGTACCTGGCTCCGGCACTGCTGAAGCTGGTACAGTTACAAAACCAAAATTCGTTGCTGGCGAACCTGCTGCCCCACCCGCATTCTTGATATCCTGACCCGAGTATTGACCCAAGGTGTTTAGTCCGCTGGCCGTGGAAGTAATAACCAACACTAGTGGAAAGCTCATGTCAGCAGTTAATGTCGGTCCAGTATAAGTGACCGTCACGTTCCTGATCGTTGCAGAATCCGTCGGCGCTATTCCAATCGGTGTTACACCAACAAATGGAGTTGTAACAGTAAACGGGGAAGTTGTCGGATTTAAAACAGCGCTTACGTATCCTACAACATCGTACAGTGTTCCGAAGGTCGTTCCGTCACCGACGAACCTGTCATTAGGCGTCACGCTACCCGTCGACGTGTTGGTTTGAAAATTCACGTCGTACGTAAAATTAGTGGTTCCTACAGAAGTTCCCGCCGATGTCCCTTCGAAAACGAAGATGACGGACGCACTCGCCGGCGTAACAGCGAGCGCCAAAACGCCTAACGCGAAAGTTGCCAATGATGCGATTTTCGTGCCGATTGTCTTTCTAAATGTCAAAATCTCACCCTCCTAAAAGGTGCTCTCACGGGCTTTGGAAATAGCCCGTACGCAATAATACCGTGCACAAGACGTAAGAAGCACTAGTGAATGTTCCTTATGGTCTCTCGTCCAATTTAGAACGAAGGTGCTGTCTCGACTGCAAGAAAGGATGCTTCAGGTTTACCTAAGTGGTTTATTTGCTTATCCATAACTAAATTCCCCCTGGTAGTCTTCGGCCACTCGTGCCTGAGAAACAAACCCGAGCCCAGATTCTCCTTATAGTACTAACAAGAAGCCAATCTCAACCCACCCGCCTGCGTTTGCTCTGAGGCCACCGGCGCATGATGCTGAGCAGCGGTTAAGCGGCCGTTCGACGTTCAACTTTCCGCATTCGCTCCAAGCTTTCTTGCGCCGCCTCGTTGCTGCGCAACAAAACTTCTTCCATGATGGCCGCTTTGGCTTCTTCCTCGGTCTCGAAACGAACACCTTCCGGCGCCGGATGGGCCGTGAAGAAGCTATGTTTGCTACGAGAATGGAATTTGACCCAGCCCACGAGCTGCGGGACTTTGGAGGATTGTGCGCAGCGTACTTAAAATAGCCCAGGGCAAGACAGGGTTGCTTTTGTATAACTCGTACCCGGTGGAACCTGCTCCATTTTCGACATCGGATACAGGCGATTGTGTTCCTCGATAGCACGCCGTAAACAGTTCGTTTGAACGTCCACCCATTTTCGGTCATGGTCCGCCTCATGGGTTGCGGAAAAGCCGTTGCTCCATCCCCCAATCCAACGGTATTTCCAAAGCCGCCGATACCGATGACTAGGTCGGGCCCAATCATCGCGCCCATCATATTTCCGTCCCGGAACACAGTGATGCGCCTCATGCGCTTATCCTGTTGGAACCGCAACAGCCTCGAAATTCGACCTCGCACCGGAGCACCATAATGTGCCACAAGATTCGCTTATGGTCGGGTTCGCACCAGACCACCTTCCAGCCATCAAGGAAGGAACCAAGTCGTTGTTCCGTGCTCATGCAAAGGAACTTTGTCTGAATCGGTTGTGGTCGCGACTGCGGAATTTCCATAGACCACATTCATTGCTCTGAACGACTGAACGTTCAAGTCGAATCCGCAGGTAGTCCGAATGTAACCGCGAAGGAGGTAATGTGGTGACCCTATGAAGGACAAACGCGTAGTTCCAATTCGACCCGCCGAGAAGAAAACAACAGTGAAACGTCCGCCCGGAATGTTCTTGGAGGTTTTTGGTCAGCGGTTCCGGATTGCGTCCAACATCCGGATTACGGAGTTACCACCGAGACGAGCAGCCGTAGTTATTCCGATCAAGCTATCGGACGAACGCAGTGATTGACACCAAAGGGAATGCGACTGGAATGGACGACCGCTTCTTCGATTCGGCCTCTATTGCTCCGAGTGGAGTAGATCATCCAATTCGTTGATCGAAAATCGAAGATCGCATTCAGCGAAGGCTAGATCGTATACCGACTCCCATAGTGCGACAGCCGTGTGGTGTTGCTCCGTATAATCCGATTCGCGACCAGTGTGTCTCAAAAGATTCGCCTCCTGAACCAGAACAACATCGCCTTTCGACATCAGTGCAAGGGCGCTTCGGTGAATGGTGGCCCACTTTTCTTCCGTCGATGGTCCAGTAACCAGCCGGGCTTCGAGCGTCGTAATCCTTTTAGCGATTGACTGAGTGTTCAGGTGCATAGTTCTTCAGTGGTCAATGTTTATAGAGCGGGATGCAACAACTGCAATGGAAGGGTACCGGCCTGGAGCTGGTTCACGATCACCGCCCAACGCTCGAATGCTGCCTGAAGTTCCGGACTTACGTCGTACGGAGGTTCAGCACCATACCAGCGGCCCGCAGCACGACTAATAACAATTCTGTCGGGAGTGGGCGAGGTAATCGATCGCGATGGGATGGAAGTGGAATGGGTCTTGTTCCGCGAGATCGCTCTTGGCTGAGAGTTCCAGCCTCTCGAGGCGTTTTAAGGAAATGCTGGTTCGCCTCATTCATCTACCCGAGAAGGAACCCCGAAGAAGGCAAGCATCCGATCAAGCTCCACAATGCTTACTTTTTCTATCAGTTCTGCAAGATTCGCCTGATAGCGCTCGTTCGCTGCGGCACGCGCGTGGGACAGAGAACGCGCTCGGCCCCTGCAATCGTGAGTGTCATTGACAAGCTCCCGATCCTCAATTGATAACAGCGCCAGCGCTCTCCGGTCCCACTGTTCAATCAGATCGCCAGCAGAACGTGGCTGCCGCAGTTCGAGCCTTTCAAGTCGTCTGCGCAGCATCGGTTTTCGTCCAGCCAGAGTCAAGAACGTAATAAGAGCAGTTCGTTTCAGGCAAGTCCGGTCGGCTATCGGCTTCCACCGTTCTGCGTCCGTCGGCGTCAATCGAGACAAGAATTACCCTGCCTCGCGGTTGCGGTACTCGGGCTTCCAGTTGCTCCAAGCGCGCTATAAGTCTCACGTTCTTCCTCCGCAACCCGCCATGTAACCGTCGTAACGATGGCCGTCCGGCAGATGTGGCTTCGTGTCCGCCACTTTCGTTCGACGGCCTTCCTTGTCGATCCAAACCAGGATGGTCCGACGCCGTTCTTTCGGCTTGAGTGCTTCCAGCCGCTTCAGCCTGGCGGTATACCGGATCATCGCGATGTCTTTCCCTGGCCCGGATGCGATTCCGCAGAGCGCTCCAAATCTTCGAGACGGGTAGAAATGTCTTCGAGCTCCATGGCCTTCAAACTGTGGTTCAATACGCTGTCGGCAGCCCGAACGCGAGTCGAATGTGGCGCGCTGCCGTCAATCATAATCTTCAGCAGTGTCGAAACCGCCGCGCTGGATGCCTGCTGCATCCGCGCAATCGATTGCGTGAACGATGCCCGGCGCGCTTCCAGGTAAGACTTCTGGAATTCCGGCAGCTTCTGCCAACGCATTAACGTAACCGTCGAGATGCCGGCGACTCGGGCGGCTTCTTCGACGTTGCGCTGGCTCATGAGAGCCGCGATCGCCTCTTCCTGCTTCCTCCCGAATTTCGACCCGTGGCCTCTCATTCCGAATAATTCCAAACGTTTTACTTGCTTGTGTTCGCAACCGGAGTGATCGATGTGATCACGCCGCTAAACACGGCGCAAGGAGAACGAACATGACCATCTATACGATCGAAACGGAAACCAACAACATCACCGCCCATGCGACCAAGCAGGAGGCGAAGGAAGTACCCAATTCGGAATACTTCGGAAGCGCGGAGCAATTGGCCAAGCTTGCTGCCAACTGGCCGACGGCTCGCCTGATTGAGATTTGGAACGGCATCCCTGGGGTAACCCCCGTAAAGAAGTTCACGGACCGAAAAGCAGCCGCCACCCGGATTTGGAAAGCAATCCAAAGCTTGGGCGAGTCGATCCCTACCGAGGCAGCAACTGAAGCCGAGCCACTGACGGACGATGCAACGGAATTGGGAGCAGCCCTTGAGCCCGAGCCGGAACCGACGCAGGATCAACCTGAACTTGGAGTAGCCAATCACGAAGTAGAATCGCCCGCTAGCGATAAAGTCCGTCCCGAGCCAGCCGCAAACGAAGGAGAGGCCAACGCTGGCGAACAGGTGCCCGACATAGCGGCCGCCGAGGAGAAGGCGACTACGAAGGCCACCCGCAAGGCGAAAGCGCCCACTGGCGAAACGGTCGCGAAGGCTCCGCGCGAGACGAGCAAAACCGCCCAGGTAATCGCGATGCTGAAACGTGAGAGCGGTACGACAGTAGAGGAGCTGATGAGCGCGATGGGATGGCAGGTTCACACCACTCGGGCGTTGCTCAGTGCCGGTGGCTCGCTTACCAAGAAACACGGACTGGTCGTCACAAGCGAGAAGGTCGGTGACACGCGAACCTACTTCATCAGGGGCTAAACCAGCAGACGCTTGCTTCTTTCCGCCGCCGGTTTCCAACCCGGCGGCGTTCTTCGTTGTGGAGAGCATCCAGCGGTTCATGCCGCCACCGCAAGCCGCTCGTCTGCAATCTTCGCGAAAGTTCTCCCGTCGCCGTCTAAAGTCGCTGCTCGGCCGGTGTAATCCTGCCAGCGTTTGACGATGCAATCCGCGTATTTCGGATCGATCTCTGCCAAACATGCTTTTCGCCCGGTGTGCTCACATCCAATCAGCGTCGAGCCCGAACCGCCGAACAGATCCACAACGATATCGCCGGTTTTGCTGCTGTTCGTCAGAGCGCGTTCCACAAGTTCAACCGGCTTCATCGTTGGGTGTAAACGGTTGGCTGAAGGCTTTTTCTCTTGCCACAAAGTGGACTGCGACTTGTCGCCATACCAAGGGTCCTTTTCGCCGGCCACGTGACCGTAAAAAATGGGTTCGTGTTGAAATTTGTATCTACTGAAGCCCCACGCGAACGTGTTCTTAGCCCAGATGATCTGGCACCGGACTTCGAATCCAGCGTTCTCCAGGGCACCCTGGAATTCCCGCTGTTTCGAGGAAGAGTGGCAAATGTAAATAGAGGATCCCTGCTTCACCAAGCTGCGGTAAGAACGGAAGGCGGCAGACAAAAATTGTTCAAACTGTTCATCCGTCATTCGGTCGTTCTGGATTGTGAGATGGTCCTCTGTGTAGCCTTCGTAAGCGACGTTGTAGGGCGGATCGCTAAACACCAAATCGGCAGCGTCACCCTTCATCAACCGCTGGGTCACCGCTTCCAACGTGGCGTCCCCACACACTACCCGGTGGTCGCCTAAGAGCCACATATCGCCACTGATAGTCACCGGCGTAGTGGGAATAGCCGGCACGGCGTCTTCGTCGGTTAGCCCCGCAGATTCCGTCGCAGCAAGCAAGCGAGCTAGTTCGTCGGCTTCGAACCCGATGAGCGCTAGATCAAACTTTTCATCCTTCAGCGCTGCGAGTTCCAGCCCAAGCGATTCTTCGTCCCAGCCAGCGTTCTCAGCAAGCTTGTTGTCGGCAATGATGTAAGCGCGTTTCTGCGATTCGCTTAAATGCGTAAGAGGAATTACAGGGACTTCGATCAGGCTTAGCTTTCGGGCCGCGAGCAACCGGCCATGTCCGGCGATAATCCCCGCGCTTCCATCGACGAGAATCGGATTCGTGAATCCAAACTCGCGAATACTGGCGGCTATTTGCGCGACCTGCACATCGGAGTGAGTCCGAGCGTTTCGAACGTACGGGATGAGCTTATCGAGTGGCCAGCGCTCAATGACCGCGGCGGCCGTGACATCAACTGTCGATTCGTTCATAGAGTTCCTCCGTGCAGCGTATTGCTGTAAGAAGATCTCTCGCGGATTGTGCCTTTGGCGCTGATCCGTGAACCGATCTGCCTTAGTTTAACAGAAGCGTGTGTCGTCTTACGAAGAAACGCGGCGCTACGTTTATGTTCCAACAATTTTCGTCCCGCCCCCGCGCCATTTTATTTCCGATGCTATATTAGTTTCAGATCGGCTCGCTGCAATAGCGCCAAAGACGCACTCCCCGGGAGATCGTTACTCGAGTTGTATTCGGGGAACGGTTTAGGGCGAATCCTCTGGCCGCGGCTCCTCCCCATAAAAGTAGACATTCGGAGCAATTAGTTGCTGCAGTGCCGCCGATCAAGCGATTGGGAAGACACCACATCGGAGCCCTGAAGAATGGATGACCTTCAGCAAGCTTTGACCGCCGCACATGGGATGCGGGCCGGTATCAGTGACGCTTAGGCTGTAGCTTTCGATCATCGGGCTGGAATTAGAGCCTCAGGACCCCTTAGCGGTTGCTCCAGAAGGGGACCAAAGACCCCTTATTCTCCGAAAGCAGTCAAGAACACACTTTGCTATAAGGAAGTTTGCTCGATAGCTTGGTATTCCGTTCCTGCTTCTATCCGACCGCGACCGCGAAACGTTGGCAGCATGGCACGAATCGCTAACGGCCGTTTTTGAGCAAGAGGTAAAAACAGCTGCTCAATCGAAGTCTTCTGACGAGCTTCACGAGGCGGTCATCCAAATCGGCACATCACTGATGCTCAGATCCCTGAGTGCCTTCATCACGACGCTGCACAGAATGTGCGTTGATCAGGTAAGTATTAAGAACGTCGTCTTCTGGTACAGCGAACAACTAACAGAGACAGCTCACGGCGTCTGGTTTAAGCAAGCCGCAGCAACATTTGAACTGCGCCCGATCCTAAGATCGCCCGACACCGACGTCAGGTTATTGCTTAGCCACGCAAAAGATTATTTTCCCTTACCCACAGCAAAAGAGGTGCCGGCCATTACTGTCGTAGATACGAAACGATGGCAAAAGAACAACGCCCTGATCGTACGCCATTTGGGGATCATTGCGGCCCTTTCAGGGGAAACGCGACGAGCTGCCGTCTGCGACATGGCCTCGGCATTGTTTGACGATATTGCCGAGGATCGTGTACGTCTCGTGCGGTCCTACAACGATGTTCCGGACTTCGAAGCAGAGATGAAGACCTACTGCATCTTTGCTGTTAGTCCTGTGATGATGAACCTCTACCTCACGAAGTCGGAGCTCCAATCCAGAGGAATCGCTATCGAAGGACGGATGCGCCATTGGCTTGGCCGCGCGTTTTCGCTACTGGAATCTCAGGATGTTTTGAAGTTAGTATCCGGGGACTCGTTACCGAAAGCCAAGCGCAAAAGAGGATTTCCTGCAGACCAGCAACGACATGAGTTAATCAACAGGATCGTGCTTCACTTTGGAGAAGCTTGGAAACAACACCTTCCCGACATTTGTGGGGAGTTGGAGAGCGCCGGAGTATCCTTCCCAAAGACCTGGAGCAAAAAGTTCCGGGTCCGGAGCTGGAATGAGGTCGCGGAGGAGTTTCTAGCTCGCGGCGAGTCGGAGAAACGCTCCCTCCTGGTCAAATTATTGGGAGCAAGTACCAAATGGGTTCGAGCACGACACAATCCACCTAAGTAGTTCCAAAGTGTTTCCAATCTTTTTCGTGGCAGGAAAAGTCTTGCTAGCTGCGGCAATCCTGGAAAGATTGTTTCGAATGAATACCTTCGCTATTTTTTCCGGGAAGTACTTTGGAGAACGTTTGTGAGATTCCATGCTTGAAATATGATCACTAAGCAACCCGCTAACAAGCCTCCCGTTTGCACACAAGATCTTCTCCCTTCCGAACGGGAGTTGCTGAAAGCCGCTAATTTCCTGCGGTTTGGCCGAATTGAGCAAATACCTGTTCGCGGCGGGAAGTTGTTCTTGGAAGAGAACGCAAAGTTCATCAAGGTGCTCAAGCTGGGCACCGCCAGCAGTCAATGTGAGCCACCTGAGGACTTTACGTTGAGAGCGAGCGTGGTGCAATTATTTGCTCAACTTCGCAACGTAAACCCTGGAATGGTTCGCGTTCTAGAAGTTCGGCATGGGCTGCCTTTCTCGGTGGAACTTGAGGAGACGGTTCAGGCCGAAGCCGTCTAGCAATAGGAGTAAAGCGGGCTTTTTCAAAGGAAGCGAAAAGCCCATCTAATAGGCGCTTCTACAAAGCCGGACAACGACTTACCGCAAAGCGGACACCGTTGTGGGCAATTCAGGAGAAGTCAAATGAATTGTTTACACGGGGAGTCTGCGAACCAATCAGCCAGTCCGGCGGAGACGCTAAATGCTAGCGTTTCACGGCATTTCCCCCCTTCCGAACCAACCTCAGGTACGCCTGCGTTCGTAGGCTCCTATGGGATTGCAATGAAGCGCATTTACGCCGCACAGGTGGAGCGAGAGGACGCTCTCATCGAGGCGTTGTGTCTTCTGCTCACTACTGATCAAACCAATAACTCTGGCCCGTCAAATCTGTTCTTGATGTCGTCAAAATCGTCTTGCCTTCTCTCTCCACCTGAGTGAGCAATGTCGTGATGGCTGTCGGCGTTTATGTCCGGGTTTCAACTGAAGAACAGCGCGAGCGACAGTCCATCGTCACGCAGCGCGAGTTTGCGAATCGGTATTGCGCCCTTCATGAACTGCCGATTCACGAAACGTATGCGGACGACGGAGTCTCCGGTACCGTTCCCCTGCATCTTCGCCCTGGCGGAATCCGCCTTCTTCAAGATGCCCGAAGCGGCAAGTTTAGTCAGCTGCTCATTTTTAAACTGGACCGTCTCGGTCGCGAGACGCGGCTCATCCTTGACGCTGAAGCAGAACTTAGAAAGCTGAACGTTCGGGTTCGCAGCATGACCGAGGAATTTGATACCGGGAGTCCTACGGGTCAGTTGATGCTCACCATGCTTTCCGGCTTTGCCACACATGAGCGCGAGGTAATTCGGGAGCGTTCCGTTCTTGGAACAAACCGTCTGGCCGAGGCTGGCGCTTGGCTCGGCGGCATCGTTCCGTATGGGTACCGCAAGCAGGGGGAACGTGCTCAATCGCGCTTAGCGGTTTGCGAAGAGCTTGCTCCAGGGTTAAACGTAAGCGAAGCCGAAGTGGTCAGAACAATCTACCGGATGTGCGCCAAAGAAAAGAAGTCCTGCCAGAGGGTTGCCGATCATTTGAACCGCACTGCGGTCCCTTGCGGATCAGCATTCGACACGGGAAAACGCAAGGCCCGAACAGCAACATTCTGGCGGCCGTCGCATGTCCGCAACATGATTGCAAACACGACTTACATGGGGATTCACCTGTACGGTAAGCGCAGCGTGGACAAAAACCGCAAGCCCATATCACGACCTGTTCCCGCCATTGTTCCCGAAGAAACGTGGCAAGAAGCGCAGAAGGTGCTGCGTAAGAACAAGATTATGAGTAAGCGGAATGGCTCCCAACCATTTCTGCTAAGGGGAATGATTAAGTGCGGGGTGTGCGGGCTGACCTACTCGGCACTGCGTATTGGTGAACAGAAAGGCCACTACTACCGTTGTAACGGCAGACAGTTCGCCCGAGCACGCCACGGGTTAGAAGGAAAAAAGTGCCTTTCAAAGAACCTGAACGGCGAGTATGTCGAACGGCTCGTCTGGGCCGACATCGAAGCCTTTCTTCGAAATCCCGGCGACGTCCTGGAAAAACTGCGGCAGCGGATGTCTTCCCAGGATGGAGAGCGCGAGCAGCGACAGAAGGGGTTAGATAGTCTAATGTCGCGATTAGGAGAGAAGACCGGAGAGCGCGAGCGAGTCCTGGGTCTATTTCGACGCGGGCGCATTGATGATGCAGCGTTGGACACGCAACTTGATCTCATCGACGCCGAAGCTGCTGGCTTGCAAGCGGAAATTGAGACCGCGTCCCGTTTCCTTTCCGCAACAGACCAAACTGAACAATTTCGCAACGCGGAGTCGCTGCTCGCGCTTCTACGTAAGCGGTTGGAGCAGCCAATCTCCCCGGACCTGAAGCGACAGATTGTCGAAGCACTAGTTGAGAGCGTAATCGCGAACACCGTCGAGCGTTGGGGTGTCGCGCAAAGCGAGATTACAATCACCTACCGCTTCGGCCAGCCGACCGAAGCCGCTGTACTTGTCCTTCCCCGGTCGCATCAATTGCAAATGCGAAACCGGGCACCGGAACAACTGAACACGCTGGCCGACCATCTGTTGAGGAGAAGACTCGTGCTCAAACTGCTGCAGCGTGACGTAGCAGAGCGTATCGGGGTGACTACGCAAAGCATCGTGAATTGGGAACGGGGGCACAGCAAACCCGAGCACCATTACATGCCAGCGGTTATGCGCTTCCTCGGTTACAACCCGCTCCCCCCATCGAAAACTTGGGCCGAACGTCTCGTTACCTCGCGGACTGCGCTTGGGCTTTCGCAGAGATTGGCGGCGAAACGCATGGGAGTAGACCCAAGTACTCTTGGTCGCTGGGAGCGCAGCGAACGCCAGCCAATGGGCCCAATGCTGGTTCGAGCGACAGAGTTCGTTGGCTTAGCTGAACTAGCTAGCTTCGGGGCGCTAACCAAAATCGCTTAGACGCTTTACTCAACGACAGCCCGCATCACAGCGCTTTCAAAATCACGGTCCAATTGACGATTAGGATTATCGGTTTGAATCATCAAGATTCCGACAATCTTCTCTTTCGTGTCAATCCAGAAGTGGGTTCCATAAGCGCCGTCCCATCCGAAACTGCCCTTCGAGACACGTTGACCAGCAGCTATGGGATCGGTGGTCACTTGAACGCTGAGTCCAAATCCTCTGCCTGGCGATCTGCCGGCGAAGGTGTCCGGTACAAAAACCGACGCCATGAGATCGACTGTCCTCGGGCTGAGCAGACGCTTGCCATTCAACTGTCCGCCTTCAAGAAGCATCTCCGCAAACTTCGCATAATCTTCCGCCGTAGCCATCAGTCCGCCTCCTCCCGAAAAATACCCGGTGTCAAACAGCCGATTGAGTGCATCAGTCTTTTGCAATAATCCTGCCGCGCGATGATACGTTGTCGGAATCCGTTCTGCACGATCTGCAGGGCGGAAGGACGAGTCTTTCATGCCGAGAGGATCGAAGATCCGTTGCCGGAGGAACTCATCAAATGGCAGACCCGAGGCAATCTCAACGACGCGTCCTAGCGTGTCAAACGCCGCTAAAGGGCTATAGGTCCACCGCGATCCGGGCTGAAAATCAAGCGGCGTTTCGCCCAGACGAGGAATATACTCCGCCAGGTTTCTGCCCGGTCTTTCACCGATCTTCCGTATCACTGAATTACTGGACGGCCCACTGCCAAGGCCGGAAACATGCGTAAGCAGATCCTGAATTGTGATTTCGCGAGTTGCCGGAATCGTGTAGAACGGGCTCGCTGCCGGTTGCGGACTGCCGGGTCCGGGACCCTCTTGAGATCGTTCCTGGGGCACAGCAACTTTCATGCCCTTAAACTCCGGAATGAACCTGGATACGGGATCATTGAGCCGCAATTTCCCTTCTTCCATCAGCATCAATATCGCTGTTCCAGTTACTGGCTTCGACATGGACCAGATTCGGAAGACCGAATCCTTCGCCATCGGCTTTTTGGCATCGACGTCCATGTAACCGTGTGCTTCCATGTGGGCAAGGCGGCCCTTACGCATTACCACCGTAACGGCTCCGGAAACATCGTTTTTCTCGATGTGGCTCTGAATGGTGCTGTGGATTCGTTGGAGGCGTTCCTTGGATAAGCCCACGTCCTCGGGTTTTGTTTCCGGCAGCGTTGCCGCCGTCAACGGCAACACGGCGAGTAAAAATAGAACGTTCTTGCTTCGGTTGGAGTTTATTATTCTTGCCACGTTGGTGGTTAGAATTCTATCGAATGTCGCGCCCCGTTTGGACGCCGAGCATATTACAATCCTCCCGTGCTTATCTCACGCCGGAAGTTCCTCGGCTGCGCCCGCTCGTTGCCCTTACTAGCCAAGCGCCCGCAGCCGAAATTAAAGATAGTCGCAACTGGCGGTCACCCAGGCGATCCGGAATGTGGCTGTGGAGGAACAATCGCCAAATATACGAACCTCGGCCACGAGGTAACTCTTTTGTATTTAAACCGTGGTGAAGGATTCTGTGGTGCGAATGATCTCAGCCGCTGTGCGAGTATCCGCACAGCCGAGGGCCTGAAAGCTTGTGAGCTCCTGAAAGCGCGCGCGGTCTTCGCCGATCAGATTGACGGAAGGGCTATTGTCGATGCATCGCACTACGCGGCTTTCGGTCGGCTGCTCGCGTCTACGAATCCCGATGTGGTCTTTACCCACTGGCCGCTAGACCGCCATCGAGATCACCGTGCGGTTTCCGCGCTTGCCCTTGATGCGTGGCTTAGTGCAGGAAAAAAGTTTGCGCTTTATTACTATGAAGTCGCCGAAGATACGATGGCATTTTCTCCGAGTGAGTTCGTAGACATTTCCGGTGTGGACTCACAGCGTCGTGAAGCTTGTTATGCCCATGCTTCGCAACAGCCGGATAAGTGGTATCCCAAACAGCTGGAACTCACCACGTTTCGCGGGCGCGACAGCGGCTTTCGCCAAGCGGAAGCATTCCTTCGCCATCGCGAAAGCACGCCAGCACTGTTGCCGTGACGGGGTCCTCCGCGTCAAAGCATATGGTGGCTTAAGGCTGGCTACTCACCTGCAGAGAGGGACGCCATGTTTGGAATCATCGGCTGGATCGTCTTTGGACTGGTAGTTGGCATTGTCGCCAAGCTGTTAATGCCTGGCAGGGATCCCGGCGGGTTCGTTGTAACCGTGATTATCGGCATTGTGGGAGCGTTGCTTGGTGGATTTCTTGGTAGAGCGATTGGTCTTTATCAGGAAGGCCAACCTGCCGGATTTTTTATGGCTGTTCTTGGCTCTTTGCTGCTCCTATTTCTCTACCGAATGGTCGCAGGAAGGCAGACTAGGTAAAGAACCGAGCTGCACTCCACATCTTGGGTAAGCGGCCGCCGCCGAGAGTCGGCACTCGCGCTTCACGCTGCTCGCAATTGTTCTATGAATGGGCATGGATTCATCGCGGCCACCATCATAAAATTCGAGGGAAAGCTCAACGTCATGTTTGAGCGTGAGATGGTGACTGTGGAATCTTCGAGAGGCTGCCGGAGAAGTTCGAGAACATTGCGGGGGAACTCGGGGAATTAGTCAAGGAACAGAAGTCCGTTGTGAGCAAGACTAACTTCACCGGGTCTGGGTGCTCCCGAGCCGCCGCCGATTAGACCGGCGTCCGAAATGGTGTGGTGCGGTGAACGGAAGGGCCGTTTGGTAAGCAGCCCGGCGTTTTTCGGCAGCACACCGGCGATGCTGTGGACCTTTGTGGTATCGATTGCTTCGGAAAAAGTAAGCGGCGGCAGGATACCCGCAAGACGCTTCGCAAGCATCGTCTTACCGGAACCGGGCGGGCCGATCATGAGAAGGTTGTGCGCCCCGGCAGCAGCCACGAGCAGCGCGCGTTTCGCGGTTGTCTGGCCGCGAACATCCGCAAAGTCTGGGTCAGTGTCTGTGGATTCAGCCGCAGTGTGCGGGGCGGCTTGGGTCGGGGTGAAAGTCGTGGGCTCTTTGAGTAGCGCCACGGCTTCCGGCAAGTGCCGCACACCATAGACATTCAAGCCTTCCACTACGGAGGCCTCCGCAGCGTTCTCGCGCGGGAGCACCAACTTTTGAATGCCCTGCTTGTGAGCGCACACTGCGATGGAAAGAGCGCCGCGAATCGGGCGAATCGCGCCATCCAGCGACAACTCGCCGACCATCAAAAATTGGCTCGATTCCTGCCGTTCGGCGCCCAGAACCCCGAGCGTTCCGAGAATGCCCATGGCCATTGGAAGGTCGAATCCGGCGCCTTCTTTTCGCACGTTAGCGGGAGCCAGATTGATGGTTACCGCTTTGTTCGGGTAGAAGAAGCCGGCATTCGAGAGAGCGGATTTGATGCGTTCCCGCGCTTCGCGTACCGCGGTATCCGGCATCCCGACGAGCGTGAAGTCTTTCCCCATGCCCGATTTGTAGAGATCGACTTCTACATCCACCGGCCATGCGTCGATACCGTACACGGCGGCGCTACGGGTTTTGAAGAGTGCCAAACGGTAATGTGGGCCGGCTGAGGAATTCCTCGCGATTTATTTACCACGTCCGAATCGATCCCGGGGTCCCGGGGTCGGAAGCCTTGTTAATATGCGTTCCAGAGTAATGTAACTAGAAGCTCTTTCTGAAGACCATGCAATATAACGTTTCGCCTAACAACGCAACGGCCCTCTCTTTTCAGCGCTCGCTTCGCCTGCCGCAAGATGGAAAGGACTATCCGCTGCCACCCGGCCTTGGAGCCATTCCCGTGTTTCGCGCCCGCGACTACCCACGAACGGAGGAGGCCTGGCGCGAGCGCGATGAGTTTTTTTTTCCGCTCTATAAGCGAGAAGCCATGTGGGTTGGTATTCAGCGCACCCCATGGAAGCCTTGCGCTATTCAGAGCGGCTTGGGCCAGATTAACGCAGTGACAGGTCGCTCTTGGTCCGGTTCGCTTTCTACGGACCCTCAAAATTATCTGGTATGCCCGCCTCAGCTTTGGCTCGACGGCGTCAATGTGGGCCAGGGCCGGGTTCGGCAGTTTATCGCGGTTCCCACGGGGTCGGGTTATTCTGTCGAGTCCCAACTAAGCTCCTGTGGGGAATCCGGAGGCATCAACTTGCTGGTGTACGAACCAAAGCAAGGACGATTTCCGGACTGCTCATCCCCAGCAACTCCGGCAAACTCTCCGCAAGCCGGTGCTGCGGCCTTTGGCTTAGGGGCAGGGGGGTTGATGCGACAGGAAATCTATCGGGATCCTCACGGCATCGATATCTGGGAAGAGCGGCCCTCCGTGGCCATGCGCATTCACATTGTTGAAGCCTCCGCCTGGAGCACGCTGACCGGCGAACCTTTGCCGCCCACGCCAGTCAGCACCGCGGATTATATTAATGCCGGCCTGCCCTGGTTTGAACTCTATGGGGAAGGGAATACGGCGCTTCAGCCCACCAAGGAAACGCAAGGTATACGCTCGGTGGAATCGCTAGACCACGAACGAGGTTTGCAGGATTCTGAAAACGAAGGTGTTCCGGAAATTCCTGAAGAACGAATTTGGAAGTTATTACAGTAAGAGCGGCAAATCCACATATAAAGCAATTTGTTTTCGAGTGAAACGCTTCTTTGGGGGAAATCATAAATATGTGTGCAGCAATGCCAACAAGGAGAGTTATGAGTACAAAAGTTATGTCCCCAATCGCCGTTTCAGAACCGACGATCAAGACAACCGATCTGCGACTGTGCGTCGATGTATCGTTGCCCGAGCCTGTTCGCGCGGAGGCCCATAAACGGGCGATGCAAGAAAATAAACGTAATGCAGTCATGAGCCCTTTCGCGGAGGAAGGGCACGCGGCACTCGGTTTCGGTGCGCCTGACGGCTCACTTTCCATCGCCGCGGTCACCCTGAAAATGTGGGACGTGGGGCGCACCTTACGTGTTCGCTTTCTCAACGGCGATTAAAAAGTTCAGCAGAAAATTGCGGACAACGCGAAAGAGTGGTTGAAGTACGCCGACCTCGACTTTAGCTTTGGCTCCGATCCACAGTCTGAAATCCATATCGATATCGGCTCCGATGGTCAATCCTGGTCCCAGATCGGTACGGATTGTTTGTCTGTCGGTCAGAACAACGCAAGTATGCATTATGGTTGGCTTACTCCGACCACAGCTGACAACGAGTATTCACGCACGGTAATCCATGAATTCGGCCATGCCCTCGGATGCTTCCACGAACACCAGAGCCCCGCCGGCAACATTCACTGGAACAAGGATGCGGTTTATCGTTACTACGAAGGCCCCCCGAACAATTGGAGTCAGGCCCAGGTGGACGGTAACCTGTTCGCGAAATATGACAAGAACATCACTCAGTATTCCGCGCTCGACCCCACCTCCATCATGATGTACCCGATTCCCGCGGCGTTCACCACGGACGGTTTTACTACAGGCTGGAACCGCGTGCTCTCCGCAACGGACAAGGCGTACGTTCGTCGTTGGTATCCGCCTTACCAAGTCCGCATCAATATGACCAGCGCGGAATACCAGCAGACCTTCAATACTCTGGTGAGTCGCGGCTTTCGCGTTTCGAATGTGACCGGCTACAACGTAGGTGGTCAAGACAAGTATGCTGCCACGTTCACTAAGACGCCAGTTCCCGGCATGACGGCGTGGCAGGCAAGACATGGTATGACCAGCGCCCAATATCAGCAAGCTTTCGATAGCTTTGTGGGACAAGGCTACCGGCTGGTGGATGTTAGCGGTTATCAGGTGGGAAGCGACGCGCACTACACCGGAGTGTGGGTGAAAGCGCCCGGCCCTGCGTTCGAAGCCCATCACGGCATGGATTCCAACCAGTATCAGCAGAAGTTTAACCAATTAGTGGGGCAGGGGTTCCGCTTGGTTCACGTGAACGGCTACGGCGTCAACGGAAAGGCATACTATGCGGCCATTTGGGAAAAAGACAGCAGTACGCAGTTCGTGGCGCGCCACGGCTTAAGCGCAGCGGATTATCAAACTGCGTTTAACCAGTTCACCGGCCAGGGATTTCGGCTCAGCAAGGTTTGTGGATACGCAGTCGGCACTAACACGTTTTATGCGGCTATCTGGGTCAAGACGGCGGGACCCGCGTATGTTGCCCGCCACGGTTTGTCGCGGCAGGACTTCACCGCCCAGAATCAGCAGTTCCAAAACCAGGGCTTTGAACCTTCGTATGTCAGCGGGTACACAGTAGGCAACGCAGACACCTATGCGGGTATCTGGGAAGCACTACTGTAAACGTCTGGTGCACAAAAGGAAGCGGCCAGTTTCGACCGCTTCCTTTTACGAACCCAAATACTTCTTCCACCACAACAACTCCTGCTGAAACCTGTGGACCGTGTCCCAAGGACTCCATCCGCCGTGATATTCACCCGGATAGCGAATGAACTTTGCCGGTACGCCTTGTTTCTGCAAAGTGGTGTACATCTCTTCCGCTTGGGAGATGGGCACGCGCGCGTCGGCCTCACCGTGGACAAAGAGCGTAGGCGTGTGAATCTTTGCGGCGTAAGTAATAGGCGATTGGCGGATCATTACCGCATTCGCTGCAGGTTCCCAGGGTCGGCCAAGAAATTCAGTTTCTTTAGTGCGGGGGATATCGCCCGTTCCATAGTTGCTGATCCAATCGGAAGGCCCTGCCCCTACGATAGCCGCGGTGAAACGGTCCGTGTGTCCAATGGCCCAGTTGGTCAGGAAGCCGCCATAGGAGTAACCTGTGATGCCCATCCGTTTGGGATCCGCGCCGTAGTGCTTCAGGGCGTAATCGACGCCGGACATAACATCTTCTAAATCGCGGTCGCCCCACGCGCCCCAGATATCCCATTGAAATTTCTCCCCATAACCGGTAGAGCCGCGCGGGTTGGTGAACACAACGATATATCCGGCCGCTGCGAA
>CAXSIG010000026.1:5882-19107 GCA_964237255.1 uncultured Bryobacteraceae bacterium | reverse complement strand
GCAAGCCGGAAGTGGAGAAGCATTCGCAGACGCGATCGCCGGTCCAACCAGAGGAAAGCCGGTCAGTGCCAACAACAAAATGGCGAGGATGCGCTGCAATGCAATATGGTACAGCAACATTACGCGTCGCCGAGCAAGTTTTCTTTCATCCCGCGATAATCGGGCCGAATGTGGTACGGCCCGTAGCAAAGGAGCCGAAGCACGTCGGCAGGTCGGGCGTACCAACTTCCCCAACTGAGTGGAGTATCGCCATTCGTATCTTTTCCTTCCACTGTTGCGCCGGAGTTGAGCAGCATCTGAATCGTATTCGCCGTTCCGAAAGCCGCGGCACGATGGAGCGGGGTCTCGCCTTTCGTGCGGCAATCTCGCATAAAACCGCCCGTCTCAACGCCAGGAATCGTTGCCACGTTCGGATTGGCTCCGCCTGCCAACAGAACCTGCATTACGCGATCGTGAGCCGACCGTTCCGTGGTGCACAGGCAAGCGTGAAGAGGCGTCTCACCGGTGTCGGGGAGCGCTTCATTCGTATTAGCTCCCCGCTCGATCAAAAACTGGCACAGTCGCCAGTGGCCATGAAAGGCCGCGCCGTTCAGACCATAGTTGTCGCCCAGCATGTGAAGCGTTGCTCCTTGCGAGAGAAGAAAGCGAATGGCGCTTACGTCTCCGAAGTAGGCACACGTTTGCATCAGACTCGACTGGTCTGCTCCGACCGCTTCGAACACCAAATCCGTACGACCGTCCTCGATTCGAGCTATGAGATCGTCGCTCATGGCACTCCGCTGGTAGCCCAAGCTAACACGGTCTGCTTGCAATGTTGACGAATCGCATCTTCCACTTTGCTTCGGTAGGCGGCGTAATTTGTATCCGTGGGTTTTGCGCCCCCGGCCAGTGCGAGAGCGATTCCTTCTCGATACCAAAGCGGCAACGACGCGCGCGAATGCTCTTCGATGAGCAGATGCAGTAACTCGTGCCGCAGTATCGACGCGTTCCGCGCCGCCGGCTGAAGCCGGATGATCCTCCCCTTCGTACTTGCCGCAACGCTGCCGGGTTTACCGGTGCTATCTCGAAATCCGTTTACGCTCGGAAAGACTTGCAGGCGCGGCTTTGAAGCAAAATGCCACCCGGTAGTCTCCTCTGCGAATCGCATTTCCCGCTCAGCCATCGCGATAAGTTCGCGATCCTCGCGCGAGTGTGTCGACCACAACTCCACGCGCTCGCCCGAGAGCACTTGCCAATCGAAACCTTGCGCAGTCAACCCGGTCCGAGTGCCGGGATAAAATGCACCGAGAATCTGCTTGAAACTGCCGGTCATCCGATCGGCTTCATGCTGGCAAAGTCCAACGCCATTGCCTGCGCCGTGTCCCGTAAACGTCAGGTCGGAGACGTCGTAGAAATCGCTTCGGATGCGGTTCCATCCGAGCGTTCGTCCGATGGCGAAGCGAAATGATCCCGCGGCAATCGGGACTCCATCGCCGAGGTCAAGCTCTAGGACACGGCCTTGGGCATCTCGCTTGATCGCGTGAATCGCGAAAGCGGGAGGATCATGCAGGCGAGCCGTGTTCAGTGCTTTGCGAACCTCAGCTTCCGTCAGCTTTGCCGACCACTGACTGGTACAGTCCTGGCTATAGAACGTCTCCGCAAGCGCGCCGTCGCGCCAAAGCAACTCACCGGCGGTCTCGTCAATCGCGCTTCGAATTGACGATGTCGTCAATGCGGGGCGAAAGCTCTGACAATGTGTCGTCCCGCAAAAATCGTAGCCGTCCTCCGCATGGCGCCCTCGCAGCTTTACTGCAAAGGTTCGGGCCGCTATCGCCATCGCCTTCAGCGCTTCGGGCGAATGAAGGTCCGATGCTTCGCCGCCTAAGACGCCCGCAACATAGTCATCAAGCGACATGGTTTGCAGCCCCTTCGAGGTGAGCACAGCAAGGTCGCGATCGCGACCGAGTTCATGGAGCAACGCCTCGCGCGCGAGCGGAGCGGCGCCCGTTCCGCCCGAGCCCTGACGCGTGAGGATTGCGAACACATACTCCGGTTTCGACGCCGGAGCCCAACCCGCGAACCACGCGTACGAGGGCGAAGCCGTTCCCGTTTTTCCCGCCACCAAAAGACCGGTCACCTCCGCCAATTGCCCGGTTCCGTAGCGAACGGCGTCACGAAGCCCGGCAGCTACCGTGGGATTGCTCTCGAGTGCGAGGCGCCGATACGCTTCGAGCATCTGCGAAGGCGTGACAGTCAATGAGCCTTCGCCAAGCGCTTCCACTAAACGGTCCGACGCGCCGACCAGTCCGTATCGCGCTAGCGTTTTCGCCAAAGCTCCGCGCGGGAGCTGGGCTGCGTAGTGAGCGAAAAAATTATTGCAGGAATAAGCGAGGGCGGTTCGAGAATCGATCCCCGCAGGAATACGTGGATGAGAGCAGGTAAAGCTGCGGCCGTCTATCGTCAACTTGCCGGGACAGTAGTATGGCTCTTTTATCTCCGGCAAGGCCTGAAGCACGAAGGGCTTGATGGCCGACCCTGGATGGGCAGTGATCGTTACCGGCTTACCGGCCAGCAGCTTGCCGGAATGCGCGTTGGCGAGTAGTACCGTTGCCGCTACTTCAAGCAGCACGCCCTAGCGTACGACGCCTGCCATCGGGCTTGACGGGCTGGCGTATCGCTTCATCTCCATGCGGCCCGATTCGTAAGCTAGCCGGCCGCTTTCGACAGCCAGCGCCATGGCCCGCGCCATCTTCTCCGCATCATCGGCAAGCGCAATAGCGGTATTCATGAGAACAGCATCCGCACCGAGTTCCATCGCGATTGCGGCGTCCGATGCAGTGCCAACGCCGGCATCGACAATCAGAGGCACCGCCGTAATCCGCTCACGCAGGATGCGCAGGTTGGTCAGGTTTTGTATTCCCAATCCGCTGCCGATAGGAGCCGCGAGCGGCATTACCGCAGCTGCTCCAGCGTCGATGAGCTTGATGGCATTCACCAAATCGTCCGTTGTGTAAGGCAGGACGACAAAGCCCTCGCGCACCAGCACGCGAGTCGCTTCGAGCAAGCCTTCATTATCGGGGAACAACGTTTGTTTGTCCCCGATCACCTCAAGCTTGACCCAGTTCGACAGGCCCGCTTCCCGGCCCAGACGCGCTGTACGGATGGCTTCGTCGGCCGTGTAACAGGCTGCTGTGTTGGGGAGGATGAACATCTTGTCGCGATCGATGTAATCGAGAAGCGACTCTTTGGACCGGTCCCCCAAGTTCACTCGTCGTACGGCGACGGTGACCAGTTCCGAACCTGAAGCGTGATGGCAGCGTGCCATCTCATGAAAGCTGCGATACTTGCCGGTGCCCACGAAAAGACGAGAGTGGAAAGTGCGCCCGGCGATAGTGAAGGGCATTCCTTCTTTATTTTAGCTGGCGTGAAATGGGCTGAAGTCCGTACCGCGGTCGAAGGTGTCTACTCCTTCACTACGCTTGAGGAAGTTGACGACCCAGTAGGTCAAAGGCGTCGCCAAAACCTCGTAAACCACCTTGAACAAGTAGCCTGAAACGATCAGGTTGAGAATCGTTCCGATCGGCTTGTCGTAGAAGATGAACGAAACCACGATTACCGTATCGACCCCCTGCCCCACTACGGTTGAGGACACGGTGCGGGTCCACAGATAACGACCGTTTGTAATCAGTTTCAACTTCGCCATGGTGTAGGAATTGGCAAACTCGCCAAGCCAGAAGGCTAGAAGGCTGCCGGCGACAATTCGCGGGACCACGCCGAATATAGTTTCGAACGCGGCTTGGTTGTGCCACTCCGGAGCCGGCGGGAGCCAAATGGCAATCATTCCCATCGCGGCCATCAAAGCCGAAGCGAAGAATCCCCGCCAGATCGCTCGTCGTGATGCCGCGTAGCCGTATACCTCTGTAAACACGTCCCCGAATATGTAGGTGATCGGGAACATCAACTGCGCCGCGCTCACCCGGAGGCTTCCAATCGGGATGATCTTCGCCGCAATCAGGTTCGAGATCAGCAAGATCACGACAAAGGTCAGAATCAGAAACTCCAGGTAACGGTACTGTCGCATCGGCCTGCGTCAGAATAACAGAGTGCGCCCAAGAATCGGAATTACTTACTCCGATGAAATTAACGTCGAGCCATATGCCGAGGCCATTCGCGCATCCGGTGGAGACCCGGTCACAATCCAGCCGGGCGACTCCCTCGATCCAGGTTCGCTTCACGGATTAGTTCTCGGCGGCGGTGTCGACGTTGACCCCGGTCTCTATGGTCAGGCTCCTGAGAGTGAAACCGAGGCGCCGAACCGTGACCGCGACGCGATGGAAATGAAGCTTCTCGCCGATGCGCGACACCGTGATCTACCCGTCCTGGGAATTTGTCGCGGAATGCAACTTCTCAACGTCGCCGCCGGAGGTTCTTTGACGCAGCACGTACCCGGACACGCAATCCGTCCTGAAGATAAGGCAACCTTTGCGCACGCCGCTCACGTTAGTCCGAACTCAAAGCTCGTAAGCATTTACGAATCGGATTCACTACAAATCAACTCCCGCCATCACCAGACCGTTGCCGAAATCGCCGACACGCTCTGGGTTTCCGCGCGCGCACCTGATGGAACTGTGGAAGCGGTGGAGGACCCGGAACGAGCCTTTGTAATTGGAGTCCAGTGGCATCCGGAGGACATGGCGCCGGTCGATAGCACCCAAAGGCGACTCTTCGACGAATTCGTTAAAGCCGCGCGCGCTTGCGCATCCGCATCAGAACAGCCGTAAGCAAACCAGCCGAGGCAAGACCCAATAACGCGAAGCTTCCGGGTTCCGGGGCTGAGGTCACCGAAATACTCTGGGTGATGCCGCTGGTCTGAACAGATCCCAAACCTGAGATCGAAGGCTCTCGAACAGAGCTCAACAGCGAGTATCCTCCGTCTAAACCAATCTGCAAGTCTTGCCCTAGATTTCGCAGATGAATTACGGCACTGCTGCCACGAGTCGCCACATCCGGACCGAAGATCTGCTCGGAAAGCCCTAGCGTTAGCGCGGCATCGGCCTCAATCACCGCGACCGGCGAACTGCCCTCCGACCCCGGCTCAACAATCAGCGAGCCCGCACCGAGGCTAAGCCGGAGCGCATCGGCATTCGAAAATGGCGTTGAAACCGTGCCGTCCACGTTTTCAAGCCATCCCTGTAGCAGGTAATTACTGAAATAGCTTCCCGAAGAATTGGGCACGGCGCTCAATGGCAAGAACGGTTGCGCCCCAATTAGTTGCAGCCCAACCGACGTGGGGTAAGGCGACGATCCTGGATTATTCACCCCATAGTTCCACACGGAAAATTGGACAAACAGATCCATGCCGGTCCGTAAGGTAAACGGCGGACCATCGGTCAGGTTCACCGTATCCGCTAGGCAGCTGGCGGCGAACCAAAGTGCCATACAGGCGATTCGAATTGGAACCATTCCCCTCATATCATTCGCTCGTAGTCTATACATATCTCCCAAATTTGGACATACCCCCAAAGGGGTATCCGGTCTATATCCACTAAAATGGCTAGGCTAGATGCAGCCTTCGTCCCTCTCGGTCCTGATACCCCTCTATAACGAGGAAGAGTTCATCGAGGCCCTATTGCAGAGGGTGATCGACGCTCCCTTTCCAGAGGGCATGAAGTGGGACATCATCGTCGTTAACGATTGTTCTAAAGATGGATCGGCGGAGGCGGTTGGAAACTTTATAGCGCGTACCGGAGCGAATATTACGCTCTACCATCACGCGGTCAACCAAGGAAAGGGCGCAGCGATTCGGACTGCAATCAGCCACGCCACGGGCGAGTTCAGCCTGATCCAGGACGCCGACCTGGAATACGATCCACGCGAATATCCAAAACTTCTCCAACCTCTCCTCGAGGGAAAAGCCGATGCGGTCTTTGGCTCGCGATTCATGGTTGCCGGCGAACGGCGCGTTCTGTACTTCTGGCACTCGCTCGCGAACCGGATACTCACGCTGGTCTGCAACATCGCCGCCGACCTGAATCTGACCGACATGGAGACCTGCTACAAGGCCTTCCGTACTTCTCTGGTGAAGACAATCCCAATCCGTAGCAACCGTTTCGGCATTGAGCCGGAGCTAACCATCAAGCTGGCCCGCCGGCAGGCGCGGATCTACGAAACGCCTATCAGCTATCACGGCCGCACATACGAAGAGGGCAAGAAAATCGGCCTTAAGGACGCGATCGATGCGTTCTGGGTGATGCTTCGTTTTCGCCTGGGAAACGATCTTTACAACGATGTCGGTCTCGAGATCCTGGACGCTCTTTCCTACGCTCCGAACTTCAATGCCTGGATGGGCGAAACCATCGCGCCATATCTTGGCGACCGCGTTCTCGAAATCGGCGCGCGGACCGGGAACCTGACCCGTTCGCTTGCTCATCGGCGAACATACTACGCCGCAACCGACATCGGACCGGAACACCTGGGCGCGCTACGAAACCGCTTTGGCCATCGGACAAACCTGGAAGTCCGCACGTTGAACGTGGAGCACGCGGCAGACATCAAATATTTCGCCGGCCGTGTCGACACCGTCGTCTGCCTGAATGTGCTGGAGCACGTGAAGGAGGCCGACCTGGCAGTGCGCAATCTGTTCGACGTGTTGGCACCTGGCGGCCGGGCCATCGTGCTGGTACCACAGGATCAGAGCATCTTCGGCGCTCTCGATACCGCTCTTGGCCATCATCTCCGCTACTCGCAACCGCAACTCCGGGAACGGCTGGAACGCGCCGGTTTCGTTGTGGAGAAGATGATCGAATTCAATCGCGTTTCGCGTCCCGGCTGGTGGTTTACGGGAAAGGTACTGAAACGGCAAACCCTGGCGCGATTTCCCTTACGAATCTTCAACTCATTGGTATGGCTCTGGAAGAAAATTGACGAAAGCCTGCCCTGGCCCGCCGTTTCGATTATCGCGATCGCTCGAAAACCCGACTAATTATCCAGGTCGGCCGCTTCTTGTACAGCCTCGCGAACCGACTCTTCCACCGCTTCTTTTACCGCGTCTTTCACGGCGCGCTCCAGCCGCTCTGCGTTGTAGCCAAAATGCGATCCGGGGCCGTTTATCTCCCGGACAATCAGTTCCAGGACAGGACCCATCGGGGGCAAGCCCTTCGTAATGGCTTTCGCGAAACGCTTGGCCACTTTGCGAGCGGGCGGCCGATCATCTCCGTGCGCATGGTCGCCGGCGGCTGACACCTTCCAGTCTTCCTCGAAAACAGCGACAATTTCCTTCGCGATTTTCGTGTCCTTGAAGATGACGCCTACCTCTCTTCGCACTTCAAGTTCCGCCGCGCGTAAACTTTGGCTGCCCAAAAACACATAATGCCCATCGCGCAGAATCGCGCGCGTATGCAGGCGCATGGGCGATAGCTCGCGATGCGGCAACTTCGAGCCATGCGCCAACTTCCCGACGATCCGGACTTCTACACCAGCCTTCGCTTTCAACTCTAGTAACCGAATGATCGCGGGGTCCCCGACTTTCGGATCGTAGATGAGAATCTGCTTCTCCGCGCCCTGAATGAACGCGGACAACTCTTCGCGTGCGTTGACTGGACTGACCACAAACTCCGGACTGCCGGCCACATAAGGCTTCCGCTGCGTATCCGCCTCGAATAGCTTCTCGGCCTCAGCCACCAGGGTGGGATTGTGGGTCATCACCGCAAAGCTGCGACTGTGCTCCATGTCCAGGATCGTGAAATTAAACGCAAGGACCCACAACTCCTTCCGGTCGATGATCATGAACTTGCTGTGATAACGCACCAGGTCGTCCGCGGTGCGCGCCACGTTGACCCCTTTGGCAAGAAGGCTCATCTCTAACTGCCGAAGGCTCCGGTGGCCGCCACGATTGGTATAGGCAATCAGGGCGTGAACGAAGATGCCGCGATGGACGGCGCGGATCAAGGCATGCTCAACCTCGACACGATCAAAACGGAAGATTACGATTTCGACACGCTCTTTTGCCGCGTCAATCGCATCCACCAGAGGTTGCACACCCGCACCCGGTTGGACAAAAAGTTTCAAATTGATTAATCCCTAAAGATGCCGCGCACAGCGATTTGAACCAGAATAGCGTTCATTAGTGTGCTCTGTCTTGCACGAATGGAACCATGTTTGCTTCTTTGAAGCTAATCTCATGAAGAGCCTACGTTTTGCCGCGTTTCTCGCGTTTGCCGTTTCCACTCAAGCCGCGGACAAGCCTTTGCTGTGGCAAGCACCCGCCGATTTGGCGACCCGCGATTTGATCTATGGATCCGGCGGCAAGGCCGGCCAGCCAGTGCCTCCATTTACCTTCGTCTCGGAGGACATGGATGGAACAAACCCGAAATTCGACGTACGCGATGCCAGTGGCGCGAAGTGGAAAGTAAAGTTGGGCGAAGAAACGAAGCCAGAAACTGCGGCAGCCAGACTGGTTTGGGCAGTTGGCTATAGTACTTACGACAATTACTTTCTCCCAAGCGTCACAGTAAGCGAGACACCGGCCAAGCTGAAACGGGGAGAGAAGTTTCGATCCGCGGACAATACCTTTCTCAATGTTCGCTTAAAGCGCGCTCCGAAGGGCGACAAAAAGGAGCATGAGTGGAAGTGGAAAGAGAACCCGTTTACCGGCACGCGCGAGCTGAACGGACTTCGAACTTTGATGGCCGTTATCAACAATTGGGACCTGAAAGATGAAAACAACACCATTCTAGCTACTGCGGACGGATCCGAGATTTACACGATCAGCGATCTGGGGGCGACCTTCGGCACTGACCACCTGGTAGGCGATCACGAAGTTGCAAAAGGCAATCTCGACTCTTACGGAAAATCGAAGTTTATCGTAAAAACGTCAACCGATAAGGTCAGCTTCGGGACACCAGGAAAGCCGTCTGGTAAATACCTCTTTTCACCCAAGGATGGACTGGGGAGAGTCGGTATGGAGTCTCTCGGCAAAGATATTCCTCGTCTGGACGCGCGATGGATTGGCGAGCAGCTTGGTCAACTCACCTCTTCACAACTGCGCGACGCGTTTCGCGCAAGCGGCTTCAGTTCGGATGAAGTCGAAGCTTACGCAGTCATCGTCGAAAAGCGAATCGCCGCTCTGAAAGCGCTCTAAACCGCTACGACGGTTTCATGTAACGACGGCTCCGGAGGATTAGACTGGATTCGGTCCAGCACAGCATACTCGCCGTCGAGCGAACAGAGTTGGTCGTGGGTTCCATGCTCCACAATCACGCCGTCTTTCATGACAAAAATTATGTCGGCCTTTCGAATAGTCGATAACCGATGCGCCACGATGATGGACGTCTTGCCGGCCATTAACTTATCCAGCGCATCGAACACAGTCTTCTCGCTCTGAGCATCCAGGCCGGAACTCGGCTCGTCCATGATCAAAATCGGCGTGTTGCGAATAACTGCGCGAGCGATGGCAATTCTCTGGCGTTGCCCACCGGATAGCGTGACCCCGCGTTCGCCGACCATCGTGTCGTATTTCTCGGGCATTTTGTCGATAAATTCGGATGCATTGGCGAGATCCGCCGCGCGCAGAATCTCATCGCGGGTTGCTTCCGGTTTGCCGTAGGCGATGTTCTGAAATATGGGAGCGTGAAAAAGTACGGTTTCCTGAAGAACGAAGCTGATCTGCTGCCGCAAGGACTTTTGTTTGAAGCGCTTTGCGTCGATACCATCGAAAAGAACTTCTCCTGAAATGGGGTCGTAGAAGCGCGGAATCAGACTGACGATGGTGCTTTTGCCCGCGCCGGTGTGGCCTACAAATGCGGCGACTTGCCCGGGCTTGATATGGAAGCTCAGGTCGCGAAGAATCGGCTGGTTTTTCTGGTAATAGAAAGACACGTGACGGAACTCGAGTTCGCCTCGCAACGGCGGAGCCTTCTTGGCTCCCGGCAAGTCGCTTACTTCGTTCGTGGTGTCGAGGAGTTCTTTAATGCGTTCGTACCCGACCGTGGCTTTCGAGTACGCATCCGTCATCTTCGAAAGCTCCTGCATGGGTTTGTACATCTTTCCCAAGTACAGGATGAAAATTACGAGCGAGCCGGCGGACAAGGAGCCGTCTAAAACCATCCGCGCGCCGAACCAAAGCACCAGCGCGGTACCGACCGCGACCACCACTTCCACCAGGGGCGCCAACTTAGCTTTCAAGCTGCGGGCCTTGAGCGCCATATCGACGCCTTCCAGGCTCTCCGCTTCCAAGCGCTGCTGTTCGTAGTCTTCGCGCGCGAAAGCCCGGACGACGCGAATGGACGTGATCATTTCCTGAATGGTGGAAACGATTTGCCCTTCTTACTTCCTTAGGTCTCGCGACGCCTTCTTGATTCGCCGTGTATAGGTATAGACCAAAAAACCCAGGACGGGCGCCACGGAAAGCGCGATCAGCGTAAAACGCCAATTCAAATAGAACATCACGCCGACCATCCCGACCAACGTAATGCAATTGACCAGAACGCTGAGCAGCCCGCTGGTAATGAAGCTCTGGACTGCATCGATATCAGTGGTTACGCGGCTAATCATGTCGCCGGTGCGTTTCTGATCGTGAAAAGCGAGCGACAGCTTCTGGATATGCGAGTACAGCGTGCGCCGGAGGTCGTGCATTACCCACTGGCCGACGCTGGTGGTTACGTATTTCTCACCGTAGGAGCAAAACGCATCGAAAATGGCGATCAGCAGTACCGCTGCCGCCGCCCAGTGCAGAATATGGAGTTTGTCCTGGCCAATGCGACCGTATATAAAGTCGTTCAGCCACCCCGTACCGGGTTTGGTCCGGATTACATTGTCCAGAACAATCTTGAGCGGCCAAGGCTGCAACAGGTCGGCCAGACCTTCCCCAATTACGGCCGCCAATCCCAGCGAAAGCGCCTTCCAATGAGGTTTTAATACCGTTTTAAAATTCAGCGCACCGGATGTTTCCTCAGGCATTAATTCTGTCTCTAGTATGATGGACCGTCAAACAAAAGGTTGCATGGACGGACAACTTCGGCGGGCTCTGGGGACGCGGGACCTTACCCTGCTTGCGATTGCCGCCGTCGTAAATTTAAACGTCGTTCCTGTGATCGCCGCAAGCGGGCGCGGCACGGTATGGTTTTGGCTGGCGGCCTTGCTGTTCTTCTTCATTCCCCAAGGAATTGCCGTAATCGAGCTTTCGCATCATATGCCGGGCGAAGGCGGAGCTTACTTGTGGGCAAAACAGTCCTTCGGAGAGTTTCACGGATTCCTTTGCGGCTGGCTTTATTGGACCAGCAACATGTTTTTCGTGCCGACCCTGCTGTTCTATTTAAGCGGTATTCCGGCTTATTTCGGTAAAGCGGCGTTCGCGGGCCTGGGCGAAAGCCGATCGTTCTTTTTCGCGCTCACATTCAGCTTGCTTTGGTTGACCATTTGGATCAATGTACGGGGGATCAATGTCGGGAAATGGATCAGCAATGCCGGCGGAGCGATTACGATGGCGCTGGCAACCTTGTTGATTGGACTAGCCACCGTCACAGCTATTCGGCAACACCCCGATTTGAGCCTTGCGACCTTTTCCATCCCCAGCGACGAATGGCAGACCGTGTCGCTCTTTGGCGTCGTTTGTTTCGCGATGGTGGGCTTGGAACTAGGCTCGGTAATGGGCGATGAGATTCGAGACCCGCAGCGGACTTTACCGCGGGCCGTCATGATTGCCGCTTTCTGCTCGGGGTTCCTGTATATCGGAGCGACGCTCTCCATAACCGTCGCGGTGCCTCCCAAAGAGATCGCGTTGCTGCAGGGCGAGTTACAGGCCATTGGAAAAATGGCTTCGGCGCTGCACTTGGCGTGGTTGGTGATTCCGGTTGGGGCGTTACTGGTGGGGTCGATAGCGGGTTCTGTGTCCGCGTGGGTGTCGGGATCAGCGCGCATGATCTTCGTTTCCGGGCTGGACAGCTATTTGCCGCGAGCACTCGGATATATTCACCCGCGGTACGGTACTCCCAGTACTGCACTGATTGTCTTTGGAGCGCTTTCCACTGTAATCCTTTGCATGAGTTTCGCAGGCGCTACTGTGAAAAAAGCTTATCTAACGCTTCTGGATCTATCGCTGGTCCTGCAGAATTTGGCTTACCTGTACATCTTTGGCTCACTCTTTCATCTCGCATTCCGCCGCGGTTTTCCACTGTTTTTAGGTAGGTGGAAGACACGCTTCGCAGCTGTTAGCGGGCTGCTGACGACGGGGATCGGAGTGATGGTTGCGTTCATTCCGTCTCGGCAGATCTCTTCGGTGGCGGCATTTGAGGCGAAGTTGCTCACCACGTCGGTTTTGTTTCTTGGCGGCGCGGGGTTGTTATTCCGGCATTATTCGCGCAAAAAGCCGTCTTACAATTAAAGAGGAGACTGGATTACGCACACCCATTCGCACGCCCACGCGACCGGCAAGGTGTTGAACTGGTCGCTATTGGCGACTTGCGCTTTCGTCGCGCTTGAAATTGTCGCCGGACTTCACGCGCACAGTCTAGCTCTTCTCTCGGACGCCGGACACAATGCCACGGACGCTCTGGCGCTGCTTCTCGCGTCGCTGGGCGTGTGGTTTCAGGACAAGCCCGCGGACCACGTGAAAACGTTTGGATATCAGCGCGCGGGGGTCCTGGCTGCATTTGTAAACGCGCTGACGCTCATTGTGCTGTCCCTTTGGATCTTTTGGGAAGCATGGCAGCGGATGATCCATCCGGAACCCGTGGAGCCGTTCGTCATGGCAGGTGTTGCGACGATAGGGATCCTACTGAATGGCGGCGTGATGTTGGGATTGAATCGAGCACGCCATGACGACCTCAACATTCGTGCCGCATTTCTTCACATGATGGGCGATCTGATGGGATCCGCCGCGATCGTGCTGGGCGGCGTGATTCTCTATTTCACCGGTATTCTTCAGATCGACGCGGCGCTTTCGATTGCGATTGCGGCACTGATCGTCTACACGGCGTGGGATGTCACCAAGGAATCGCTGAACATCCTGCTGGAAGGCTTACCGCGGGGTTTAAGCCTGCACGATGTCGAAATCGCGCTTTGCGGCGTAGATGGAGTGCTGGACGTTCACGATCTTCATATCTGGAACCTTGGATCGAACAGCCGTGCCATGAGCTGCCATGTGGTGATTGAGGACAAGCCGCCGTCAGAAAGCAATGAGATTCTGAGTCGCTTGAATCACTTACTCGAGCACGATTTTCACATCGGCCACACGACGGTTCAGTTCGAA